>CAIRZD010000278.1 GCA_903882965.1 uncultured Bacteroidota bacterium | reverse complement strand
TACGTTTACCATAGAAGCCTTTTGCTTCTTTCAGTATTTTCTTCCTTCTCGCGCGTGATGCAACTGCATTTACGGAACGTGGCATAATAAAAAAATTAAAAAGTAAAAATCAAAAATTAAAAACCCGTTAAGGGACTTGCCTATCAATTCCAAAGGAATTTGAGCGGGCTTATTCGTTTATTGTATTATTATTTCAAAAAACTCTTTGTTGTCTTTCCAGGCTTATGCCATAACAAGCATACGCTTTACAAGGCGTGCATTGCTTGGGTGCACAAGGCCGTGGATACGTAAGCTACGCTTACGGCTCTTTGACTTTTTAGTTAACAGGTGACTTTTAAAAGCCTTGTACCTGCGTATCTTGCCAGTACCGGTAACCCTGAACGTCTTCTTTGCACGTGAGTGCGTCTTTATCTTTGGCATGGTATTCAAAATTTGGGATGGCAAAGGTAATTAAAAAATTCATTTGAATCCTGAAAAACTTACATTTTTATTTTGCTTACATCAAATTTAGAAAATATCGAATATGCAATCTACAATATCATTCGTTATTTTTACCCCAGAAAACCTATTAATTACTGGTTTTAAATCAAGTAAAGTGTCTGAATCCAGATATAGCCAAGTGCTTAAACCCAGCATGTCATGGTTCGGCGAGACTCACCATGACACTACTTCGATTTGGGACGGTGATAATAAAATATATAACTTTCGACTTTAGATAACGCCATGACCGTACTACGATTCAGAGTTTATTGGGAAGATGACGACCAGACCTACCGCGATATAGAGCTTTTAGGTAACCAGACCTTTATGGACTTTCATAAAGTAATAGTGCTGGCTTTTGAATTTGACGGGAAACACCCGGCTTCTTTTTATGAAAGCAATGATAAATGGCAGTATGGACGGGAAATAAACTCTGAAGTGCTGGTAAATAAAAAAGATGCGCCGGCCTTATCTATGGTCAAAACACCAGTTTCGGCACTCCTTGCAAATCCTGACCAGAAATTCATATACGTATACGATCCGGTAAAAAAATGGACTTTCATGGCCGAACTTATAGGTGTAAGTAAGGAAGAAACACACCGCCGTATATATCCTTTTATACTGCGGAAAGAGGGTATAGCCCCGGCTCAGTATGGAATAAAAGGTGTGAACCCGGATAAAATAATGGAAATAGAGGAAAAGTATGACCTGGGTGCGGAGGAAATGGCCGAAGGTTTTGGCAATGAAGGCGAGGAAGGGACTGACAGCTCAGAAAGCGCTGAAGATATAACTGAAGATACAGGCGGGGAGTTTGAATAAGTTAATAAGATAAAATGGTTAAAAGGGTAATAGGGCACTTATACTAAACAACATCTTCTTTTTAACCTTTTAGCCATTTGACCTTTTAACCACTTCTATTATCAACCAATCTCATAAAATATACGTCATTGCCGGGCCTACTGCTGTAGGGAAAACGGCTGTTGCGATATCACTGGCGCAACAACTGGGAACTGCCATTGTATCAGCCGACAGCAGGCAGTGCTACCGTGAAATGAGTATAGGCACGGCTAAACCATCAGCGGCAGAATTGAAGGCAGTGAAACATTACTTCATTGATGAGTTCCCTGTTACCAAGGCGCTTACGGCTGCCGATTATGAATCTTTATCGCTCAAATACCTTGATGAAATTTTTGCGAATCATAATGCTGCTGTAGTATGCGGCGGCACGGGCCTGTATATACAAGCACTTTGCGACGGGCTTGATGAAATGCCACAAACTGACAGCAACATTGTAACGCAAACGGAGCAGGCATATGCACAGTATGGCATGGAATGGCTGCAGCAGGCTGTATTGCAGGAAGACCCGGAATTTTACAGGCAAGGAGAAATACAGAACCCCGCACGTATGCTGCGGGCGCTTTCGTTTATCCGGAGTACGGGTAAAAGTATTACGCAGTATAAAACACAAACAAAAAAAACGCGCCCGTTTAAAATAATAAAAGCAGGACTGGAACTGCCGCGCGAACTGCTCTATGCCCGCATAAATGACCGGGTGGATAGTATGATGGAACATGGGTTACTGGCCGAGGTAGAAAACCTGCTTGAATACCGGCACCTCAAAAACCTGCAAACTGTAGGTTACTCAGAATTATTTGATTTCATAGATGGCAAATATTCCCTACAGCAGGCGGTAGAAAAAATAAAACAACACACCCGCAACTATGCAAAAAGACAAATGACCTGGTTTAAAAAAGACGGTGAAATAAACTGGTTCAGGGCTGGTGAAGAAGGCCTTGTGGAAAAAATCTTATCCTTAAAATAATAAAACACGGCTGGCCACGTTTTAATAGTAGAACCAGCCCCTATAGATGTGATGAATAATATCGGGGAGCCCTATCATACATATTTTTATTTCTCATTTTCCTTTAATTTCGTACCTTGCTTTAATTATTTAATTAAGGCAAGTTCTTTTTGTCTTAGTTAGCTCCCATTTCTAAATCGTATTTATGAAAGTAAGGTTGTTACTTATTTGCAGCGCATTGCTATTACTCACTATAAACCTGCATGCACAATCGCATTCAAAACGCACGCATAAAAACGGCCATTCAGGCAACAGGTCCACACTACTGGATGCAGGCGAAGGCGACTATGATATAAAACACCTTAAGTTCAACCTGAATGTTTCAGATACATCTTTGCATATCAGTGGCAATGTCTCTACTACTGCGAAAGTAATTGCGCCATCTATGAGTGCGTATATGTTTGAGCTGGATACACTTATGGTAATTGATTCGGCAAAAGTAAATGGTGAGCTGTTACCTGTAAGTACGTCTGTTACTCCAACCGGCTTTTTAAGAACTATGATATTACCAACGGCATTACCTGCAGGGGCTACCTTTACAGCCCAGGTATTTTATCATGGCGTGCCCCCTGCCGGCGGTGGTTTTTTCAATGGAGTAACTAAAGCAGTGTTAGATGGTGTACCAATGATCTATACGATCAGTGACCCCTGGGTGGCCGCAGATTGGTGGCCCGCAAAGCAATCAGTAGATGATAAGATTGACTCGGTAGATATGTTTATTACAGTGCCTGCCGGACAAGTAGATGGCAGCAATGGGTTATTGGTAAATATAGATTCTACATCCGTGCCCGGCTTTTGGACGTACCACTGGCAAACACATTATGCCATTAACTATTACCTCATATCAATGTCTGTTTCCCAATATGTGCAGGAAAGATATTACCATCATTTTGCGGGGAGTACAGATTCTATGCTCATCCAGAATTTCTTTGTAGATACTGCTTCTTTCTATCCTTTATACAAGGCCGGGTTTGACAGCCTTGGCATGATCATGGATTATTATGACTCGCTGTATGGCAGATACCCATTTTGGAAGGAAAAATATGGCGTATGCTATACTACACTTCCGGGGGGCATGGAACACCAAACGATGACCACCATTGGTGTACCTTATACGTGGGTAATAGCCCATGAGCTTACACACCAATGGTTTGGAGATAATGTAAGCTACCAGACGTGGCCCGATGTATGGCTAAGTGAAGGTTTTGCCACGTTTGACGAACAGTTGTTTTATACCCACTTCCGGGGCCCTGCTGCGGGACTCGCTCACCGGCAAATGTATCTTACTCAAGCGCTCGGTGATCCTTGCGGCGAAGTATATGTAACCGACACATCCTCAGCCAATACACTATTTTACCAGCCTACTGTTTATGCCAAAGGACAAGGTGTAGTAACCATGCTCAGGTATCTTGCTCCTAATGACAGTTTATTTTTTAAAGGACTAAGGACTTACCAGCAAACCTATTCATATGGAAATGCAAGCACTGCGGATCTTAAGGCTATAATGGAAGCCACTTATGGATTTGCGCTTGATACCTTTTTTAATCAATGGATATACGGGTCCGGCTACCCGGTATATAGAGTCACCTGGAACCAGATCGGGACAAATGTGTATGTGAAATTGATCCAGACCCAGTCGTGCCCCGCTACTACTAATCATTTCAGCACTCCCATAGAACTGCAACTACGCTCGGCAGCTTCTGATTCCATTGTTAAGGTTTATAACAGTATCGATACCCAGGTATTTATGCTTACATGGCCTGTGACTATGGATTCTCTTGTACTTAACCCGGATGTCTGGACCATCTGCAGGGGAATTGGCCGTGTGACCCGTGATACTACTTTAGGTGTAGTAGCCGGTATAAATAACATCATCCCGAAAAATGTAACAATACAACCAAACCCAACCAACAATTACTGGCTGATAGAACAGCTGCCTGAAGATACAGGCCTGATGCTTACTGATATGAGCGGGCGAATTCTTTGGCAAGGTAAAAGCGGGAAGGGCTACACAATTATCCCCGGTGATAAATTACCTCCAGGTGATTATTTATTAAAATTGCAAGGGAGTAATAATACCGAAAGCATTAAGCTGGTACATTGGTAATACTATTTTGGAAATACCGCATTCATCATTACCCCGGTGAATGTATCCCAAGTGTATTTTTTCTTTTCCTCCAGTATATTATGGTGCAGGTTAGGTATGGAATCAGGTAGGTAAAATTTAAGAATAGCATCTGCAATTGAAGTGGGGTTTGGCTCTGCTACAAAGCCTACTTTGCCATCCGGCACTACTTCTGCCAGCCCACCTACATTGGTCACTACCATTGGCTTTTCAAAATGAAAGGCTATCTGTGTGATGCCGCTCTGCGTTGCATGCTTGTATGGCTGCACCACAAGGTCGGCCGCACTGAAATAATAGCGCACCTCACTATTGGGAATAAAATCTGTCTTCAGATGTACCCTGCTTTGTAATTTATGCTCTTCTATGATCTTATTATTGTTTGCTTCCACCTCTTTATTGTAATACTCCCCGGCAGCCAGCAGTTCTATTCCTGCCTGCACGATCCTTTCATCTGCCATAGCTTCGAGCAGCAGGTCAAGGCCTTTATACTCACGTATGAAGCCAAAAAAGAGAATATATTTTTTATTGGGTGCAAGCTGAAGTTTTTCGCACGCGGCTTGTTTGCTTACCGCTTCATTATAACTGTCATATATAGGGTGTGGTGTAAAATAAGCTGGCTTATCGGTAAATGTCTTCACATCTTTCAGTACATCTTTGCTCATCGTTACAAATGCATCTACCGCTTTTATAAAATATTTGGTGAATGGCTCATCTCCGTGCCTTTTCTCATGCGGTATAATATTATCAACTATGCAGAGTACGCGGGTATGCTTGTTTTTTTTAGCTTTCCTGAGTATTGTGCCAAATGCAGGCCCCATAAATGGCAACCAGTATTTTACAATTATAAGGTCGTATTTTTCTTTATTCATCCGGCCACCCACATTCAACCAGTTGAGTGGGTTAACCGAATTAACCACTGTACGTATCTTCAATCCTGCCGGTGCAGGCTCATCAGTGAATTGTGTTTTTCCCGGAAATAAGAATGATGGGTATTGTAATGAGAAAGAATAGATCACTACCTCATGCCCCTGCTGCTGCAACTGGTAGGCAAGCCGTTCATTAAATGCCGCCAATCCACCGCGCAGCGGGTGCGCACTACCCAGTATCGCTATTTTCATTTGAATATCGTTTTAAAATCTTCCTGGGCGCTTGCATAATCAGTGGGGATACCAATATCTATAAAATAATCCTCGCTGGTATATCCATAAAACCTTTTCTCCTTCACGAACTTTTCGAGATAATCTTTTTCAAAAGAAAATTTCTCCGGTAAATTCTTTGCGAGAAAAGCTTCACGGTTTATAAAATAAACACCTCCGTTTATCAGCCCTTCTTCTTTGAATTTTTTCTCTTCAAATGATGTTATGATCCCTGATGTATCGGCATTAACCACCCCATACCTGTCGAACTTATGCATCTTTTTCAAAGCAAGTGAGGTAGTTGCATTATTACTTTTATGAAAAGCATATAACTCCTTCATATTTACCTGGAACATCGTATCACCATTCAGCACGGCTACATCATCGGTCTCCGCCACTTCCATAGCTGCGAGTATACCGCCGCCAGTGCCTAGTGGCTCAGATTCCACAACATAGTCAAGTTCAAAATACAAGTCTTGTTCTTCCAGCCAGTCGATCACTACTTTATGTTTATACCCAAGAGAAAGTATTACCCGCGTGGCCTTTTGCTGGTTGACATAATCAAATAAATAAGCCAGAAATGGCTTGCCATTCACCGGGGCCATACACTTTGGATAATTGCCTATCACCCCCTGCAACCTCGTGCCCAGCCCACCTGCTAATATGATCGTTTCCATCTTTAAGTTAAAAGGTTAATTTGTTAAAGGGTTAAAAGGTTTCATAAATGAATAATTAATTAGAATTCGGTTTTGTATTAATCTCTCTTTTTAACTATGCCATATATCCGTTTAATAGCTTTTCCAATTCAAATGCTTTCTGCTTGAATTGAATGAACACTTCATTAGAAATATACTTACAATCATAAGCATCAATAAGTTGATTTATCGTTTCAAATAAAGAGCCTCTTGCTTGCACACAAAAATGCAATTGATCTTTATAAGTATATCGGCCATAACCTTCGGAAATATTATCGCCAATGGAACGGGAAGACCTGACAATTTGGTCAACCAAACGATATTTTTC
>CAIRZD010000277.1 GCA_903882965.1 uncultured Bacteroidota bacterium | reverse complement strand
TAGCCTATCTTAATGCCAAACACGAGGTCTATACAGGGGCTTACCTGGTATACAGAGTATGGCACGTTGGGGTTTATATTACCATAATTATCTGCCTCGCTGATTATGGTCTTGTCGCGGAATTTTAAAGGAACCTGGAAGCCAAAGTAGTAGTCGAAATAGAAGTTCCCCCAAAAACGTTTTTGCCCGAAATAGGCCTGTGGTGAGAGTTCGATGCATTTTTCAGATTGTACATCGTTTGCGCTGTTCAATATATCAGGATCGGTAAATAGCTTCAACGGCGGATACCAAAGATATTTAAGGCCCAGTGTGGGCGAAAAATAGTTATACCATTTCTTCTTACGCCACCTTGTAAACCATGTATAGCCGACCTTAGTAACGGGGCCCTGGTAAACACCAATGGTGAGGTTATCGCCCCGGTCGAAAATAAAGCCAAACTGATCGTTGTAATGAGTCTGGTACCCAACATCAATATGCCAGCTCCGGAGGTGATCGCCCTTCATGAAAAAATGTTCTGCGCCTATAGTTGGGATGAACTCGGCATCATAGATCACATCTGTAGTGATGGCGAATAATGGCAGTTGAGCCTGGGCATACATTACTGTCGAATAGATAAACAGGCAGGTATACAGCACCATCTTTTTAATACTAACCATAGTTAAATATACAAAAAGCCGAGCAGGTGCGATAGTTAATATTTGAAAAAAAGCCCCGCATGATGCAGGGCTTTTATATAATTTCTCGTGTTGTAGAAGCCCCTTTAGGGGTTTGGGGTTTACACCGTAAACTTTATACCCTGAGCCAGTGGCAGTTTATCGCTCCAGTTGATGGTATTGGTCTGGCGGCGCATATATGCTTTCCAGCTGTCAGAGCCACTTTCACGGCCACCACCGGTTTCTTTTTCACCACCAAAGGCGCCACCTATTTCAGCGCCGCTGGTACCTATGTTTACATTAGCTATACCACAATCACTACCTACATGCGACAGGAATTGTTCGGCCTCGCGCATATTCAGCGTCATGATGGAGGATGATAGACCTTGCGGCACACCGTTCTGCATAGCTATGGCATCTTCCAGTTTGCTGTATTTCATCAGGTAAAGGATAGGTGCAAATGTTTCGTGCTGCACTATTGGCCATTCGTTCTGTACTTCAAACACGCAAGGCTTTACGTAGCAACCGCTTTCATAGCCCTTGCCGGTAAGTATACCGCCGGCCACTATTTCTTTGCCGCCTGCTTTCTTTACTTCTTTTATGGCATTGGCATAAGCGGTCACAGCATCCTTATCTATCAATGGCCCCATGTGCGATTTTTCATCAAGTGGGTCACCGATAACGAGTTGTTTGTATGCGCCAACCAGTTTCTTTTTAAACGCATCATAAATGCTTTCGTGAATGATGAGGCGGCGCGTGGTAGTGCAACGCTGCCCGGCAGTACCTACCGCGCCAAACACAGAACCTACCAACGCAATATGCAGATCGGCATGCTCAGAAATAATGATGGAGTTGTTGCCGCCAAGCTCTAATAACGAGCGGCCAAGGCGGGAAGCTACCGCAGTACCTACAGCCTTGCCCATGCGGGTAGAACCGGTTGCAGATACAAGCGGCACACGCTTATCATTGCTCATCCACTCACCTGATTCACGGTTGCCTATTACAAGCCCGCAAACACCTTCCGGTACACCATTAGCTTTAAATACTTCTGTAATTATATTTTGGCACGCAATCGCGGAGATCGGTGTTTTTTCAGATGGTTTCCATACGCAGGTATTACCACATATAAATGCGATCATACTGTTCCAGCTCCACACTGCTACCGGGAAATTAAATGCGCTGATGATACCAACCACACCCAGCGGATGCCACTGCTCATACATGCGGTGGCGCGGGCGCTCGCTATGCATGGTGAGGCCATATAACTGGCGGCTCATACCTACTGCAAGGTCGCAGATGTCTATCATTTCCTGCACTTCGCCAAGGCCTTCCTGCAGGCTTTTGCCCATCTCGTAAGATACCAGGGTGCCTAGTGGTTCTTTATATTTCCGCAGCGCTTCGCCTACCTGGCGCACTATTTCGCCACGCTTTGGAGCGGGCCACATGCGCCATTCATCAAATGCTTTTTGTGCTTCGTCTATTACTTTGTCGTATGTTTTGCGGGTAACACTTGTTACAGATGCTATCTTCTTGCCATCAACGGGCGAGTAAGAGTCAATAATTTCACCGCCGGCCTTCAACCATTTAGTGCCGGTGGCAGCGCCTTCATTTACTTTTTTAATACCAAGCTTGTCGAGTACTTTATCCATTTTCATATTGTCGGAAAATTTGTGGGTGCAAAATTAGGTGTTATTATGTTCGAAATGAAATGTAAGGATTATTGATGGTATCTGAGTAAAAGGATGCGTCACTGATGTTTTATATGCCGACGTCCATTAAAATGAAGAGCCTATCCAAATGAAGGTAATATCAAATATATAGATAGTAAAATGATTGCTATAACAAAATTTGGTATGACCCTTTTTTCTCTATCGGGGATTATAGGATAGAGAATAAGGTTAATAACAAAGGAAGGTGCGGTTAGAAATATAATTATTTTCAACCCTTGCATTGCATTCCAACCTCCATGACCATCCGCGTTGAAATATGTAAATGAATATAAGAATGATAATATTGAAAGGCATAGGAGTATTGTTATATATGGTAATAGCCGTTTCATTTATTAAATGTTTAAAACTATTTTTTCTTTCGAGCATAACGTTTCGCCCTAACCATTTCAACTTCCTTTGTGATTTCATCAAGAGAAGGAGGATTCTTTGCAGCTTTGGCTCTTAGCTTTCAGACAATTGCAATAAACGAATTAGTTTGATCTGCCATTATCCAAATTTATAGAATTAATTCGATTCCCTAAAACACCCCCGCAAAATCCCCCATCCCAACAAAAGAAAGATCCCTCGCAGATATGATCGGCTTCTCCACCTGCCAGTCAAAACCTATGCTATCATACCGTATGCCGGTATCATGCGGCTGGCTATATTCGGAGGTGACAAGATAATAAGTGATAGCCCCTTCGGTGAGTGATTTAAACCCATGTGCAAAACCCTCCGGTATATAATAGGCTTTATGGTTGTGCTCTGATAGTTCGTGTGCGAAAAACTGCCGGTAAGTAGGGGAGTCCTTGCGCAGGTCTACGATCACATCAAGTATAGCCCCATACGGACAAAAAACAACCTTGCTATGCTGGTGCGGTGTTGTCTGGAAGTGCATACCGCGTATCACATCTTTTTTTGAAGAAGAAAAATAGCTTTCCCGCAATGTGAATTCTATACCCGCCTGCTTCAGTGTGGTCTCATGAAAGGTCTTTACAAACGCCCCCCGTGCATCATGCGACGATCGCAGGGTAAGTAATTTAGCGCCGTTCAGTATATCCTCTATTTTCATTAATTATTTATTTATTCAACTTACGGGCAATTGAGCAATTGCGCCATTAAGCAATTCAGCCATTATCTAAAAATATTCCTCTATCTGCCGCATACACTTTTCATAAGCACTGTGGTGTTTATCTGCATACCATTCTGCGGTCCATTTTATGGCCGTTTGTGCATCCATCTGCGATTTCCAGCCCAGGTGCTCCATAGCGCGGCTGCTATCCAGCAGCAGCAGTTTGGCCTCATGCACCGCACCGGGATCTGATGTGTCTTTATGGCTCCCTGCGCCATAACTCTCAATGAATATTTTGGTGAGGTCTTCTACGGTAAGCATGTCTTCGGGATTAGGGCCAAAGTTATATGCGTTACTATAGCGTGCCGGGTCTTCGCTCATCCTTGCTGCCAGTAATAAATAAGCGCCCAGCGGCTCCAGCACATGCTGCCATGGGCGTATGGAATTAGGATTGCGCAGGCCCACGGTTTCGCCAAATGCTATGGCCCGCACTATATCAGGTATTATACGGTCATCGGCATAATCGCCGCCACCTATCACATTACCCGCCCGCGCTGATGCTATTGCTTTCTCATGCAGGTGATAATCTTTAGGATTAAAGAATGACCTGCGGAATGATTCTATCACTATCTCAGCCGCAGCCTTGCTTGCCGAGTAGGGATCATACCCACCCAGTTTATCATCTTCTTTAAATGGCAGCCCTCTTTCGGGGTTGTCATAAACCTTGTCTGTGGTTATCATTACCCCCACCGCAGCCGGCACGAGGCTGCGCATGGCATCAAGCATATGGGCTGTGCCCTGTGCATTAGCCATAAAGGTATAAGATGGCATATCATACCCGCGGCGCACCAGCGGTTGTGCGGCAAGATGAAACACAAAATTCGGCTCAAACCGCACGATCTCTGTTTGCAGTTTTTGCTTATCGCATATATCTGCTATCACAGAGCTGTAGCACAGTTTATCGCCTTCTACCTGGTTGTAGAGGTCGTTTTTTTTCTCCGGTGCCAGTGAGTAGCCTTTTACATTGGCGCCCAGCGAGTGCAATATTTGCAGCAGCCACGCACCCTTGAAGCCGGTATGCCCGGTGAGAAACACACGTTTACCATTAAAAACAGAGCGCAGGTACTGCGCGGTTACCACTTTTTCCATATAGGGTCGGTTTGCCATAGGTATTCTAATTCCTCTTTATCGCGCAGGGTGTCCATACATTTCCAGAAACCCTTGTATCTGTATGCGCCTATTTCCCGGTCTTTTGCCAGGTCGTCCATTGGCTGGCGCTCCCACATTATATCATCGGCATCATCGTGCAGGTATTTTGCTATCGTTGGTTCTACTACAAAGAAGCCACCGTTTATCCACGTACCTGAGTCGGCGGGTTTTTCTTCAAAACTTTCTATGGTACCGTTATCCTGCATCTTTATCACCCCAAAACGGCTGGTAGCCTGTATCGCCGTCATCGTGCATATCTTACCGCTTTGCTTGTGGTATTTCACCAGTTCGTCAAGGTTCACATCACATACGCCATCCCCATAAGTAAGCAGGAAGGGTTCATTGCCCACGTAGGGCAGCACCCGTTTCAGCCTGCCAGCCGTCATTGTTTCAAGGCCGGTATCTATCAGTGATATTTTAAAAGGCTCTGCTGATGTTTTATGCACTTCCGATTTGCCGGTAGATAGATCCACCGTTATATCAGCATTATGCAGGAAGTAATTGGCAAAATACTCCTTTATCATCCAGCTTTTATACCCCAGGCAAATGATGAATTCTGTATGCCCGTATGCGGCATAGATCTTCATTATGTGCCACAATATGGGCTTGCCGCCTATTTCTATCATGGGTTTTGGCCTTAGCGAGGACTCCTCTGATATGCGTGTACCCCTGCCGCCTGCGAAAATGACTACTTTCATTGTATAATTATTTCTTTTCAACCGGAAAATGCAACTTCGGTTCATGGGAACAAATATAATAGATAAAGGATTAAGGGGTTAATGAGTTAATGGGTTAAATAGTTAATTTATGTGAATCCCTTCTCTTTCCGGTTTTCTCCCCCATATGGGGGATGCGGACCTGAATATTAAAAAATGTATGTTGGGATCAATAAACTTATTCTATGTGGTGGGTGCAACTGTAAACGAAAATTTAGCATTTAGGTAGTTGCATTGATGATGATAATGATTAATTTTATCGCTCATTTTCACTCACAAATGAATTTTTAACTATTTAGTTTATGAAATACGTAATCTGGTTTGTAAGGATCGTAATAGGTCTTCTATTTATCTTCTCGGGCCTGGTCAAGGCAAATGACCCAATGGCGCTTGCCTACAAAATGAATGAGTTCTTTGAAGCATGGGATATGAATTATATGCTCCAGTATTCATTCTATTTCTCCGTTTTCATGATCGCGCTGGAGGTTATATGTGGTGTGGCAATGCTGGTGGGCAATGTGTTTCGCCTTTACTCCACACTGCTTTTGTTGCTCAGCATATTTTTCACCTTCCTTACCGCATATGCGCTGTATTCCGGCAAAATCAAGGAGTGCGGCTGCTTTGGCGATTGCATCAAACTGTCTAACACAGTTACATTTTACAAAGATATCGTACTCTCGGTGCTGGCATTGTTCCTGTACATTTACCGCTACCGGGTATTCCCTGTATTCGATAAAGGGTATATTAATGTGATCATCCTGGCCATAGGCACGCTGGGTGTATGCGGCTTTGAGTGGTACACCTTACATCATTTGCCTGTAAAAGATTGCCTGGCCTACAAAGCAGGCACTAATATATGGGAGAAAATGCAGCCCGACGCAAATGCCGTAGCCCCCGAATTTGCCACTACTTTTGTGTACGAAAAGAATGGGGTAAAGAAAGAATTTACATCCGCTAATTACCCCTGGAAAGACAGCACCTGGAAGTTTGTATCCAGTAAAACCACCCAGACAAAAGAAGGATCCGGCCAGCCGGAGATACACGATTTCTCCCTCACGGATGCTGATGATAAAGACCAGACACAGGCTATACTCACTGCTAAAGGCTATACATTTATATGGTTTCTGCGTGAGCCGGATAAAGCCAATATGGCCAACCTCGACAAGCTGCGCAACCTTATAGCCAAAGCAGGCGCTATGCATATACCATTCTACGTAGCCTGCTCTGCCGACCGCGAAATGTGCAAGACCTACCAGGAAGCCTGGAACATGAAGGATGTACCATTTATGATCATAGATGGTACGGTAAGCAAAACCGTGATCCGCACCAATCCCGGCCTCGTAATGCTGAAGGATGGGGTAGTGATGAACAAATGGAGCTACCTCGATTATCCCGCTGATATTGCATTGAATAATGGGGCGATGGATTTTAAATAGTCCTTAATTGGTTTGAATCCTATTGATATGCCCGTAAAAGGATCTGTTTTGAGTAGTTCTGTAAGTTGCAAAAGGTCTTTGCGTAATGAAGGGTATTTTTTCATTAAACCTTTTAGCGACTTTTCAAACGACGTGGAAGAAAATACTTTATAGCTCATTCAGCAACTGTTCAGCAGATTTGAGTTTTATTTTCCCTTGCGTATGTAAGTCTACCTCATTTAATGCGGTCTTAAAATCTTCAACCCATTTCTTTTGTTTCGCAGTAAGTTTTTTTGCAGTCTTCTTTTTATCAACAACCACAAAATCAAGCTCCTCAGCAAGTAGCATAAAGAAAGGAAGTTTCTTATCCGGAATATTGATTGTAATTTCAGTCATATCTAACGGCTGTTGAATAAGCAAATATAATCAAAATTTCTGTGCTCAATAAGAATGCTCACTCCGCAGCCTCACCAACAATTGAAACACAATTATTAACGCGCAATTACTATAGCTATCTCTTCGATGGGTTTTATAAGGTTTTATTTCTTTGAAATAGAGTTTATTGTATAACTTTATTTATCCTTATTACAAAACCCTTAAAAATGAGATTTCTTTCATTCATCATTTCAGTTATTATTGGCATTTCTTTTTCAGGTGCAGCCTATGCACAATACAGTTGGGACTGGATAGCAGGCGGCACAGGCGGCAGTGAGGGCTGGGCGGTGTGTACAGACCCCTGGGGCAATGTATTTGGGTTAGGGTATCCTTATGGTACCAGTGTTCGGTTTGGTTCAGTTACACTTACGGGTTTTGGCACTAGCACTGCTGCTGCTGCGATCGTTGTAAAGTATGATGCTTCAGGCAACCTCATATGGGCGCATAGTACACAAAATGCCACTGCACACCCTATAGGCATTGCAGCGGATGCTGCGGGTGATTTGTATTTATTAGGAACATATTCAAGCCCTACTCTTTCCATTGAAACTACAACGATTACCAACCCTACTTCAACTGGTAACGAAAGTTTCCTGGCTAAATTTTCACCTTCAGGTAATGTAGATTGGATGATTAATGTCGCACCAACCCAAAGTTTTTTTTATTCTGGTCATGGAGGAGTTGCAACTAACGGAACCGATGTATATGTGACATCAATTTTTTATAATCCTGCAATTACAATAGGCACCTATACATTAACTAACGCAGACCCTAGTGGCAATTCTGCTGATATTTTCTTAACTAAAATAGACGGTTCGGGAAATGTCATATGGGCAAAAAGCGCAGGAGGTAGTGCCGACGATAATCCGTATAGCATTGCTGTAACACCTGCTGCTAATATTTATATTACAGGCAGTTATGTTTCTCCATCACTTACATTTGGCAGTACTACTATTACTAATTCGGCCACCAGTAATATTTTCCTGGTAAAGTACGATGGCTCCGGTAATGCATTGTGGGCTAAAACTGCTGGTAACGGACATGAAGACGCGTATAATGTAACTTCTGATGCAAATGAAGATGCGTATATTACGGGATATTTTTTGGGAACTTTATCCTTTGGCTCAGTCAGTTTAAATAACACTACTGCATTATATGATGTTTACCTTGCCAAATATACATCTGCCGGGAATGCCGCATGGGCAAAGCAAATAAGCGGCACAGGAAATATGTTTGGATATGGCGTCGCGGTAGATCCCTGCAACAATGTATGGATATCCGGTAGTATGGGGTCTCAAGGGGCCGTAACTGCTGCTAGTATCACTATTGATGGCAATAATTTAACTGCCCCGGCTGGGTCTTGGGATCCAATGTTCATTGCCGGCTATACGGGGGCGGGTACCTATATTACCAGCCAGGCATTACCCACCGGTGGCGATGATATGAATGGCATTTGCACAGATGGGGTGGGCAATATATTTATCGGTGGCGATGTGGCCATCAGCCCGGTTACACTGGGCGGCACCACTTTGATCGATTCGGGTGGTGAAAACCTGTTTGTAGCAAAGTTCGGCCTTACCACACAAAAAGATACTACAAGCGAATATGTCAGTGCCTGTGTTGCAGAGCAGTTATATGCGCCATCGGGATACACAACTTATCTGTGGAGCAATGGCAGCACAGATTCTACCGCTACTTTCGATAGCGCGGGCACTTATTGGGTAAAGGTTACCGGTGGCTGCAACAGCCCTGTGGCGCTGTATTCATATACGGTTACAGATAGCATTGACTGCAATAGTTGCGCAAAGGCTTTATTCGTTCCCAATGCATTTACACCTAACGGCGATGGGCAGGACGATTTCTTTTATCCGCGCAGCGGGGGAGGGATAGCCCTCATAAAATCATTCAGGGTATATAACCGGTGGGGGAGCCTGCTGTTTGAAAGAAGTAACATTATGCCCAATGACGCATCCAATGCATGGGATGGTACCTATCAAGGTGATAAGCCCCTGCCTGATGTGTATGTATGGGTAGTTGATGCGCTCTGTGAAAATGGTAAAACGATCAATAAAAAAGGCAGTATTACTGTCATCCGGTAATGATGGGTAAAATAAAAATACACAGATACTTCATCGCTTTAGGCATAGTTATATTGCCATGCTCAGCCATTGCGCAGGCCGATATTCATTTTTCCCAGTTTTACGAAACCAGCATTCTCCGTAATCCTGCACTTATCGGGGTGGCAAGTGACAACTTCAAAGTATCGGCTTACTACCGCAACCAGTGGAGCAGCATCACCAATCCCTACCAGACATTCATGGTCGATGCCGAATACCGTATATCATTAGGTAGCCTGGGCAGTGATTTCCTGAGTGTAGGCCTCCTCGGTTTCAGCGATCAGGCAGGCGATCTTGACCAGAAAATATCAGGCGTTTATCCCGCTGTTACTTTTAATAAATCCGTTAATCCCGATTATAATGCTTACCTGTCTGTAGGCTTTACAGCCGGGTATGTGCAATACAGTTTTGATCCTTCAAAAGCTACGTTTAACAACCAGTTCCAGGGAGGCAGTTATAACCCACTAAACCCTACATTCGAAAGTCTCCCCGTTCCCAAGATGTCTACTTATGACATTGGTGCAGGGATCAATTATAATTTCAGCCCTGCCGAGGTCACCAAGGGTACTTACATGTTTGGTGTTTCCGGCTATCATTTTACACAGCCCGAGTTTTCGTATTATCACAGCAACTCTTTTACAGAGAATGTCAGGCTGAATGTAAATGCCGGTATGGTGCATGATATTACCAACACCATAGTAATGCAGGCACACCTTAATTATGCACAGCAAGGCACCTACAACGAGTTCATCATTGGCGGCCTTATCGGTTGGCGGCAGTTCGAAGTATCGTCAAAGTCGCAGTTCGAGATATATGCCGACGCCATGTACCGGGTCAATGATGCGATAATTCCTGTAGTTAAAATGAAATATAAAAACGTAGGTGTTGGTATAAGTTATGATGTAAACACATCCAGCCTCACCGAAGCCAGTAATATGCAGGGCGGCCTGGAACTTACCCTCAGCATCACCAGCCAGCTACCCAAAAACAGGGATTACAAATACACCGTTTGCCCAAGGTTTTTTTAAGTGAGTTGCCTCCGTCGCCACAGTTGGTGTTCTTCATCAACGATCCTCTACGGCACTAATGTTCATGCAAAATGTTTATATGGTGTTTTTTGCTTAACTTTGATTTGCAAAACAGTAAAGTATGTTAGGATTAAGCACGCACGGTTCCACTAATACAAATCAATTGCAGATCAATATCCCGGATGAATTGAAGGGGGTTGAATTGCAAATTATCATTTTGCCTGTAGAAAAAGGCTCTGACCAAATTGATTTTTTCACTGATGCTGAATTACAACTACTGCCGCACATTAATTTAAGCACATCTATCCAGGACAAAGAAGATTATAGCAAATGGTAGGTGAGATACATTTGGCACGCATTGATTTTACTGATGGCTCTGCCGCAAAAGTAAGGCCGGTATTATTGCTCAAACCCAATAGTTTTAATGATGTTTTATATCTGCCGCTAACCAGCAATTTACTCACGAAAGGAATTCATATTGATACGAATAGTTTGAAAGAAGGCAATTTGCCAAAAACTTCTGTAGTCGTATATGAAAAACCCGGTGTTATAGCAACTGGTTTACTTCTCAGAAAAATTGGGACATTACAAAATATCATTTACGAAAAGATTATTTCCGAATTAATAGCGTTTTTAAAGAGTTAGCAATTAGGGTAAAATACCTCCCTTATTTCGCGATCTACAACTATTCTTATGTTGATGTCTCCCAACTAAAAAGGTGCATCTACTTTCTCCATTCCCACAATTGCTTTCCCTAACTTTACTCAAAGCATATCCCGCGCCTGCAAATAGTTAGCCTCATACAAGCCCATTGAAATATTGGAAATACTTTTTATTATTTAATAATATAATTATGCATTAAAATAAATTTAATAAATGGTGAAATCGAGACGCCATTTTCTTCGATAAATCGGCACAAAATCGGCTCCAGACTTTCTTAACGGAAAATTATATAAATAACCATTAAATGTATAACTGAGATAAACGGATATCCGGCATTAAGTCCTTGTTAAACTTCTCTTTTAGATTTGATTACTTCACTTATACTTTGTTTACAGATAATTTTTATCCGTACCTTTGCACCCCGAAAACAAGGGCAGGGTAGTGTTATTATAATAGCTTTCTACTTTCTACTAAATACTTTCGACTAAGAATATGATCTCAATAAATAATTTATCGCTTCGCTACGGCAAGCGCGTGCTGTTTGAAGATGTGAATATAAAATTCACCGAGGGCAATTGTTATGGTATTATTGGTGCCAATGGTGCCGGTAAATCTACATTTTTAAAGATAATTTCAGGCGAGATAGACCCCACAACCGGTAGGGTAGATATCTCCAAAGGCATGCGCATGAGCGTGCTCAAACAAAACCACTACGAGTTTGATGAGATAACAGTACTTGATACTGTGATACGCGGCAATACTACGTTGTACGAGGTAATGAAAGCCAAGGATGCCGTTTATGCCAAAGAAGATTTTACCGAAGAAGATGGCATAAAAGCCGGTGAGCTCGAAGGCCTTTTTGCAGAAATGGATGGCTGGAACGCAGAGAGCGATGCAGCCACCATGCTCAGCAACCTGGGTATAAAAGAAGACCTTCACAGCAAGCTGGTAAAAGATATTGATGGCAACCAAAAAGTGCGCGTGCTGCTGGCACAGGCACTCTTCGGCCATCCGGATATACTGCTGCTCGATGAGCCTACCAATGACCTTGATCTCGAAACTGTGATCTGGCTGGAGAATTTCCTTGCTGATTATGATAAGATCGTACTCGTGGTTTCCCACGATCGTCACTTCCTCGATACCGTTTGTACACACGTTGCAGATATAGACTTTGGTAAGATCAATGTGTATACCGGTAACTATACATTCTGGTATGAGTCGAGCCAGTTGTTATTAAAACAGCGCAGCGATTCTAACAAGAAAGCGGAAGATAAGATTGCAGAATTGAAAGAGTTCATCGCTCGTTTCTCTGCCAATGCCTCTAAATCAAAACAGGCCACCAGCCGTAAGAAAGCGTTGGATAAAATAAAGCTGGATGATATGCGCCCATCCAACCGTAAGTATCCCGCAATACTCTTTAATAACCAGGTGCGCGAAGCCGGCGACCAGATCATAGAAGTAAAAGGCCTTGGCAAAACATTTCATGGCGAGGTGTTATTTAAAGACATCAGCTTCGACTTGAAGCGCGGGCAGAAGGTTGCAGTAATGTCGTCTAACTCACTGGCTACAAGGGCATTTTACGAAATACTTGCAGGCGAAGATAAAGACCATCACGGCACTTACCGCTGGGGTGTAACCGTTACGCCTACCTACCTGCCATCTGATAATACCCGGTATTTTGAACAGTCTGATAACAACCTTATTGATTGGCTGCGCCAGTACTCTGAAGAAAAAGACGAGACCTTTATACGTGGTTTCCTTGGCCGTATGCTCTTCTCCGGTGAGGAAACATTGAAGAAATCTACTGTGCTTAGCGGAGGCGAAAAAATGCGCTGCATGCTGAGCCGTATGATGATGCTCAAAGGTAATGTGCTGCTGTTTGATGAGCCTACCAACCACCTTGACCTGGAAAGCATCACCGCACTCAATAATGGCATGAAGGATTTTAAAGGCACTATCCTGTTCACAACACGTGATCATGAGCTTGCAAATACCGTTGCCACTCGTATCCTTGAATTAACCCCCAGCGGCCTCATAGACCGCGAAATGGCCTTTGATGAATACATGACCAACGACCGCGTAAAAGCCCTTAGATTGGAAATGTATGGTGGCGTACTTGCGTAAATAACTCACTTTAGATTTGATACTGGCTTTGGCAACTTTTCAAAAGTTGCCAAAGTTGTTTTAGGGCTGCTCTGTGCAGCCTTTTTAACTACCACACTTTCAGGTTTTCACTTTTCACTTTTAACCTAAATACTTATCGCTGAAAGTTATACTCCACCACCATATACTTCTTTGCGCCGATTGTTGGTTTTTCGTCGGTTTGTATTTGTATGGTGTGCATGGGGTTATAGAATAGTATCTGCTTGGTTTCGCTCCAGATGTCTTTTTTATAGGTTTCTATATAAATGCCTTTTACCTTGTTATTGAGTTGGTCTATGGTTATGAGTAGTTTTTGGGTAAACTGGTCGGGGTCATTTGCTTTGTAGTAAAAATTGTGGGAGCCCTCTTCATTATCATCAAATTGTGTAAAGGTATACAGGCCCAGGTTTTTGCGGTCGCTGATATCTGTTTCAAAGAATACTTTGAAGATATTGCCCCAGTTGAGCGTATCAGAGTTGGTATAGCTGCTATCCGTTTTGTTGTTGACCTTTACGGTTTTTACTATCATAAACGGTGATCCCTGGTAAGTGTTCCACTGGTCTATACCAAACTGACGAATGGAGAAGTAATTGCCCTGCACATCAGCGTAGGGGTCTTTCGTATCTTTTTTCTTGCAGGATGTAAGCAGGAAGCCGGTTAATATTATCAACAATACTATCCTGCCGTAATTAAAATGTTTTTTCACGGGATAAAATTAATAAAGTTGCGCGTAAATGATCAATTTGATTGAAGAAGGTAAGTTATACTATCCCCAAAACTATTTCATACAGCCCTTTTTCATCAGCCCCGGATGGCGTGAAGATATATTTCCATGGAATGTTTATCTTTAATTGGTTTATTGTATTATGAATTAATAGGCTAATTATTATATTTGCACGGATGATAGTGGCATTTGTTGTTTGCTATTAGTAAAGTGCATTGATAATCTAAAGTATTTCAGAACCAACAAAATTTGATTAAATGAGATTATTCCGGAAGTTAATTATACCCATTGCAGTTATTTTATTGTACTTACCTATCACCTCACAGGCAGGCTTCGTGGTTAAAAAAGCAGCCCTGGAAACCGCTTATACAAATGCTGCCAGTGAAAACAGAAATACCGTTTCCACTACCGTTACCGGCCAATCCAATGGATATACAGATCATGCTGTAGTACATAAGAAAACGTTTTTTGGCAAGATCGTGCAGCGTTTTACCGGTGCAAGGGAAGTATTTTCTTCCGCTAAAAAGAAATGGCTGGCTATATTGCTCGGCCTCCTGGATATTTTTGTTTTAGGTGGTATCGGGCTGCCCCGTTTCTATCTTGGGTATACGAGTACCGGCGTAATGCAACTTATATTTTACCTGCTTGGGTTTGTGGGCGTTTTTCTGGTTATAGGTGCATTCATCACCGGCCAGTTGGCGCTGCTCATACCTGCTTATCTGTGTATAGGTCTTTGTGTATTTTCCTGGATATGGCAGATCGTTGATGTGATACGTATCATGTGCAACTCTCTGATCCCTAAAGAAGGCTACTGGGAATAACAGATCAGTTCAAAAAGGGTAATAAAATAGCATGCATCGTAAAGGTGCATGCTATTTTTGCTAATGGTATTTTAAGTGATAAAGTATTGACCTGATAGTGAATTAATTATAATAAATGAAAATCTTTTTTTACGAAAATAATGTTAATGAAATGTGATTGAATAGTTTTTTTATCTAAGCGTTGAAATTCATAGTAAAAATATCACAACTATCCGAAACTTTTTTGCCTGAATAGCGGCCATACCTTTGGTTAAGAACGACCAAAACACAAAAATATGGGGCTATTCAAACGTAGTAAAAATAATAACAAACCGTTACT
>CAIRZD010000276.1 GCA_903882965.1 uncultured Bacteroidota bacterium | reverse complement strand
CTGAAGGTCTCAGCTTTAGCATTGCTCGCACTTGCTTCAAGTTGTGGACAAGCGGGCTCAAATGGCCAGTTAGTAGGTGATCAAACGAAGTCGAGTTATAGGGCGCCATATCCTATCGGGATGGTGTACATTCCTAGTGGTTCCTATAAAATGGGTGCTAGTGATGAAGATATACGTGGCAGAAATGATGCAACGATTCACACAGTGCAGTTGAATGGTTTTTACATGGACGCTACTGAGATATCAAATCAGGAGTATCGCCAATTCACAAATTGGATCAGGGATTCTATAGCGAATACTATACTTGGGAATTTCAAAGATAATGCTGATGGTACACAGCGCCTTGATATGAGCAAACATATCAATTGGAAAGATCCTGAGTTGCAGGATCAGCTTGCTGCTATGTATTTGCCGGCTGAGCAATCAGGTTGGGGTGTTAAAGAAATTGACGCCAGCAAACTGATGTATCATTATTCATCTTTTGATTACGTTGGTAGCGTTCAGCATCCTAACGATCCGAAATCAAAATATAATATAGATCATAGTGTGCCTGCATATCCGGATACTACTGTCTGGATCAAGCAGTTCAACTATGCATTCAATGAGCCTATTGCACAGCAATATTATTGGTTCCAGGGCTTTAATAAATATCCGGTTGTAGGTATAAACTGGAATCAGGCTAATGCATTTTGTGATTGGCGTACTACAGTTTGGAAGGCGGAGCGTCAAAAACAAAGAATGTATACTGAAAGCAGGTTCCGCCTCCCTACAGAAGAAGAGTGGGAATGGGCTGCACGTGGTGGTCGTAATGAATCTCCATATCCTTGGGGCGGACCGTACATCATCAATAAAAAAGGATGTTACCTTGCTAACTTCAAACCGCAGCGTGGTAATTACGCCGCAGATGGTGGTCTTTACACGGTTCCCGTTGATTGGTATGCTGCAAATGATTTCGGTCTGAAAAATATGGCTGGTAACGTATCCGAGTGGACTGAATCAGCATATTTCGGTGGTACTTACAACCAAATGGCTGATATCAACCCGAGCGTAGTATACAATGTACAGGCTAATGAAGCTAGAGACAGGCCTTATATGGCGCGCAAAGTAGTACGTGGTGGTAGCTGGCGCGATGTCGCTTACTTCCTCCAGGTAAGTACCCGCGACTATGAATACCAGGATACTGCTAAAGCATATATAGGGTTCCGTTGTGTATACACTGAAATTGTACCGTCATTAAGCAACAGGCGCCCAGTTAGAAAATAAATTTTATAAATCTTTTTAATAATCAAGTAAAGAAAAATCGGCAACAATGAATTCAATTACACTGTTTTTTGAAACAAAGGGAGGTAAACGTCTCCAGAATATGATTATCGGCCTTGGAGCATCTATTGTGTTGTTAGGAGCTCTCTTTAAGATCCAGCACTATCCAGGTGCAAGCATCATGCTTAATATCGGGATGTTTACCGAGGTGTTTATCTTTGCGTTAATAGGTTTGTTGCCTCCTCACGCAGATTATTATTGGGAGCGTTTTTATCCGAATATCACCGAAAATCCACACGTTGAGGCTTATCAAAAAGGCCTTAAGGAGCCACACAAACCAGGTGATGCCCCTTCTAAGTCATTAGATAAAATGATGGAAGAAGCACAGATCAATCCTGCCAACCTTCGCCGGTTGAGCGATAATTTCCAGAAATTTGGAAATACGGTTGAGCAAATGAAAGACATCACTGATGTTACTGCTGCTACAGGCGTTTATTCTCAGAGTGCCCGTGAAGCTGCTGATGCTTTAGGCCAGATGAAAAATACATTCCTTGGTGCTACCAAAACAATGGGCGCATTCAACGCTGCTGCTGAAGATACTACCAAGTTCCACGAGCAGGTAGTTGTATTATCTAAAAACTTAGGTACACTTAACCAGATATATGAGGTTGAATTGCAGGATGCAAACAACCACCTGAAGGCAATGAATAAGTTTTATAGCAACCTCGTTAATGCATCTGAAGCTATGGCTTCAAGTGCTACTGACGCTACTGCAGCTAAAGATCAGATCGGCTTACTTGCTAAAAACCTGACAACACTGAACCAGATATATGGTAATATGTTGTCTGCTATGCAAGGACGTTAATCACGTGTGTAAACAATATTAGTCTAACTATAGTAAATATTAAAGAATGTCTTTACCTAAAGAGCCGCGGCAGAAAATGATCAACCTGATGTATCTCGTGTTGACAGCACTGCTGGCCCTAAATGTATCTAATGAGATCCTCAATGCCTTCCGGACTTTAAGTTCGAGCATTGATAAATCGAATATTTCCATCGACCAGAAAAACAAGGATGTATATGCTGCAATCAAAGCTAATGAAGCAGCTCCCGGACAGCAGGAGAAAGTAAGGCCGTACCGCGAGAAAGCTGATTTAGTTGTTCAGGCAGCAGATAACATGGTAAATTACCTGAATGACTGGAAGAAGAGAATCGTAATGGAAGCGGGTGGTTATAGCAAAGAAGATCCACAGTTCCCTGACAGGATGGATAATATCGATGCCACTACATTATTGCTTGTAGAAAGAAAAGGTGGAGATTCATTGAAGAAAAAAATAGAAGATTTACGGGTGTTTTTACTGTCACAGGTTAGTACGGCCGATCAGGAGTCTATTAACCCTGTAATGCCGTTAAAATTAGAAAACCCCAAAAAGAATGATCATAATCCTACCGGCGACTGGAGCATTGGTAATTTTGAACATATGCCTGCAATCGCAGCTATGGCACTTTTTTCCAAATACCAGAATGATGTTCGTGCCAGTGAAGCTCTGATAATTACAAGGCTTGGTGAAGAAGCGCACTTAAGAGATATTAAATTTGATACCATTGCTGCCGTTGCTGTACCTAAACAAAGTTATGCACTTGAAGGCGATAAGATCGAAGCATCAATATTACTTGCAGCATTTAATAAAGCTCAAAAGCCAACGATCGTTGGTATGTCTGGCGGTGGTAGCACTAAACCTGCTGTAAATGGTGTAATCCCCTGGGAAACCATTGCTAAAGGTACAGGTATGCAAACTGTTCAGGGTAGGATAGAATTAAATACCGCAGAGCAGGGTTTAATAACCAGGCCATTCAAATTTGAGTACATGGTAGGTACTACCGGCGCATCTATGCAGCTTGATAAAATGAACGTATTTTATATAGGCGTTGATAACCCGGTTACAGTAGCTGCGGCAGGTTATTCAGTAGAAGATGTATCATTAGGTATTCCCGGCGCTACTATTACCGGCGACAAAGGGCATTATTTGATAAGGGTTGAGAAGCCCGGTACTGTGGATGTTAATATCAATGCACATACTAAAGAAGGTCCGATCAAGAAAGTGGGTGGTATGAGTGTACGTGTGCTTCGTATTCCTGATCCGGTAGCAAAACTGGGCGGGAAAACAGGCGGTAGTATGTCAGCTTCTACATTCAGGGTGCAGGTTGCGCCAGGTGCAGTTCTTGAGAATTTCATATTTGATGCTAAGTATGTTATTACGCATTTCTCTGTATCCGTATTGCCTAAGGGTAAGGATATACAAGGTCCTTTTGAAGTGACAAATGCAGCAGGTTGCCGTTTTAGCCAAAATCCAAACATTGATAAGATGATGCAATTATGCAGGCCGGGAGATAGGGTTTTTATTGATGAAATTAAGGCTATCGGACCTGATAAACAGACAAGAGTTTTACCCGGTATAAGTTTGCTTTTAAATTAATTAACTTAGTAAAAAATTACAAGGATTATGACCATCCTGCATTCATATAGATTAACTGCTGCGGCACTGATGTTGTTTACAGCAGGTACTGCTTTCGGCCAGGCCGGCTCTGCTACAGACCAGCCAATTTCAGGCAGTCAGAAAGGCGTGAATAAAGACTGGCAGCCTTCAAGAACTAATGACGGCGCCTATGATAAGGTTTCGCGTGTTACCGTACCTATTCCATGGCAGCATATCCGTGAAGATGATATCTTATGGAAAAAGCGCG
Organism: uncultured Bacteroidota bacterium; assembly: GCA_903882965.1. GTDB lineage: Bacteria > Bacteroidota > Bacteroidia > Chitinophagales > Chitinophagaceae > Nemorincola. Next base: position 42,904 of record CAIRZD010000276.1, on the reverse strand, counting down.
TATGGAGGGAGATCGATACCAGGGAAAAACAAAATGTTGCCTTCCGCTACGCAGGTGATGAAAATTCCGGTGGTGGTATGTTCATAGAAATACTGATAGATGCCTTAAAAACAGGTAAAATAAAAGGATATAAAACTTTTGACGACCGTTTTACTACTCAGATGAGTAAAGAAGATATCATGGAGTCGGTAGCAGGGCACACAGATACGATCACTGTTGTTGATCCTATTACTAACCAGGAAACAATAAAGATCACCCAGAGAGATTTTGATCCTACAACCATCAGGAAATACAGAATTAAAGAAGACTGGATATTTGATCGTAACCAAGGTCAAATGGTCGTAAGGATAATCGGCATTGCTCCTGTTAAGGATCTATATGACGAGAACAATGTTTATCGTGGACCGCAAGCTATGTTCTGGTTGTACTACCCGGATATCCGCAACCTGCTTGCACAATATGAAGTATACAATCCACAGAATGATATTGCACGTTATACCTGGGATGAATTTTTTGAAAGCCGCCAGTTTTCCAGCAAGATCACAAAAGTTAGCAACCCATACAATACTGAGTTTAAGGACAACCTAAATCCAATGGAGTCGTTATACGAAGGAAAGCATACTTCTGAAGAAATATTTAACAAAGAAGCTGATATGTGGGTATACTAGTAGTATTTAACCTTCTTGATATTGAAGCCCCCGAAAACCGGGGGCTTCTTAATGAATAATAACTTTCTTATTTTACGTCACAATCTTTGCTGATGACTATTGTTGATAAACCAAGCCTGGAAGTATGTCTTTCGCCCGCATTGCTACATTTATACGATACCCATGGTGCGGTAGTAGTTATCATTGATATTTTCAGGGCCACCTCTACTATTACTGCAGCATTGCATAATGGTGCTAAATGCGTCATACCCGTGGCATCTGTTGCCGAATGTATTGCTATAGGAGAAAGTATACCAAACAGCATTACCGCAGGTGAACGTGATGGGAAAATTGCTGAGGGATTACAACATGGCAATTCGCCGCTTGAATATCCCGGGCATTTTATTAATGGTAAAACATTAGTGCTTACTACTACCAACGGAACAAGGCTCCTTCATATGGTGCAGGGCGCATCAGATATTATCATCGGCTCTTTTCTTAACCTCAATGCTTTGTGCAACTACCTCCTTGCGCGGAATGAAAAAGTAATACTGGGTTGCGCCTCTTGGAAAGACAGGTTTAATCTTGAAGATACTTTATTTGCCGGTGCGGTTGTCAATGAATTACAACATGCTTTTGAGATCAATGATGATAGTGCCAGGGCAGCAAGGCATTTATACCAATCTTCCGGGGGGATTGATTTTATTGATTTTCTCAAAGACAGTTCGCATTACAGGCGCCTCTCTGCTTTCGGTTTGCAAAAGGAAATGGAATACTGTGTTACCCCCAATCAGCACCCCGTAATACCTGTTTTAAAAGGCAGGGAGATAGTCGCTATATAACACACGGTTACTTCAAAAAGGGATTGTGCATTTTTTCCTCAGCAATGTTAGTGGCAGGTCCATGCCCCGATAGCACTTTCGTTTCACCGGGTAGGGTAAACAAGTGTTTGCGGATACTGTTTAACAAAGTATCTGTATTGCCACCGGGAAGATCGGTACGGCCGATGCTACCCGAAAAAAGCACATCACCTGATATTACCCAGTTACCCTTGGGATAGTAAAAAGAAATGCTGCCGGGCGAATGCCCAGGGGTGTAGAATACCTGTAAGGCATCATCACCCAATAAAAGTGGTTCATTCTCCGTTATAAAGAAGGTAGGTTGAGGAATGTTCTTAAAATCAAAGCCAAACATGGTTGCCGAGCCTGCCGCCATTTTTAATACCTCTGATTCCTGCTTATGTACGCCAAATGGAATGCCATATTTGTCTATCACCGATTGTACACCAAAAATGTGGTCCAGGTGGGTATGAGTATTGATAATGGCCTGTGGTTGTAGCTGTTTTTGGGTAATGAAAGAAAAGAGAGCATCTTTTTCATCATCATGGTACATGCCGGGGTCAACGATCCAGCATTGTTTTTTTTCATTGGTAATGATATAGGTGTTTTCGTCAAAAGCATTGAAAGTGAAAAAACTGACATTTAACATATCCGAATGGTATAAATTTTGTAATTTGTATTGCAAAAGTAAGGGATTAATGCCTCAAAGAGTGAGCGGTTTATTGGGTCAGTTTGCCAAAATTTATGTAAAAGCGATCATGCTCATGATCGTTGCCGTTGTATGCTTTGTTTTGCCTCAGAAGCTAAAAGCTCAGTCGTACCTGGAGGCATTTGGGCAAAACCGTATCCAATACCGAAAATTTCAATGGAAATATTTTGATACCAAACACTTCCGGGTATATCATTACGATCGCCCGGGCAGGCAACTGGGCAGGTATGTAGCCGAGGAAGCCGAGGACGAAATTCCCATCATAGAAAAAAAGCTTGGTGGGCAGTTCCCCAAGCGCTTTAATATCATCCTCTATAACTCTTATGAGGAGTATCGCCAGACAAATATTGGATTGAAAGACGATGCCCAGGGTATTGGCAATTCAAAAGCAGGCACAGTGAACCTAGTTGGCGATAAGCTTGTAGTTTACTTTACCGGGGAGCATAATGATTTACAGCATCAGATAAGAACAGGCATGGCACGTGTAGTCATGGAGCGAATGATATTCGGCGATAATTTCAAAAAAATGGTGAAGAATGCGTTGCTGCTCAACCTGCCTCAGTGGGTAACAGATGGGTACATCGCTTACCTGGTTGATGGTTGGGATGCCAAAAGTAGCAGCCAATGGAAAAGCTTGTTAGATGCCCGCCCTAACACAGGTTTTTATGAGCTCGCAGAAGAATATCCTGAGCTGGCAGGAAAGGCATTCTGGAAATTTGTTGGAACACAATACAGTCCGGCTACTGTTAAGGATCTCCTTTATAGTATGCAGAAAAAAACCAGCCTCAATAAGGCTATGAAAGATAAAGCAAGCCTCGGGCTAAAAGTTACAAAGGCTTATGATTCTTGCATAAGCTTCTATAAAAAAATATACATCATCGATTCTTCAAAGCAGCAGATGCCGGATAGTACAAAAGGACTTATAGCCCTTAAAGTTCCTAAAGATAACAGCATTATAAAAAATATACGGGTATCTCCCAGGGGTAGCGACATATGTTATGTGGTGTGGAAAAATGGCGAGTACACTGTTTATGACCAAAAAACAGCGAAAGAACAGGATGTAGCAACACTCCTTGAAGGTGGTCAGAAAGACATGACCGAGCAAACGGACCCTAACTACCCCATGATCGCTTGGTCCAATACCGGCTATAAAATGGCTATTCTATACAAAAAGGGCCATACAGTCAGGTTAAGAATATATAACAGCCTTAAAGGAAGAGTTAACGATTACGTTATCCCTAAAAATAGGTTTGATCGTGTGCTCAGTATGGCATTCGGACAGGATAAAGATGAGGATAAACTTGTATTCTCGGCGATAAAAAAGAGCCAAACCGATCTGTACATGTTTACATTAAAAGGCTCGAAAATGACGAATATCACAGACGATGTATGGGATGATGTTTCACCTGAATTTATTAGTGGTGGTTCAAGAACCGGTATACTGTTTCTTTCAAACAGGCCAGAACCTAATTTAAATGTACCCGAGGCAGTAAACGAATTGCCTACAGGCCCAATGAACGTGTACTTCTATAACACCAATACCAAAAGCACGGAATTACTGCAGTTGTCAAACGCGAAGAAAGGCACTATTACCCAACCGATACAATATGGTCTTGATAATTTTGCTTATTTATCTGATAGTAATGGAGTTACTAATAAATATGTTGTCCTTTTTGCCCGCGACCGTCATCATGCCGATTCCGCATATGCTGTACCAATTACCAACTACTCAACCAGCATCCTCAGCCAGCAATATAACCAGGCCAGTGGTGATGTAGCCGATGTGATCCAGGTGAAAAATAAGTACATGGTCTACTTCCATGAATTGCAAATGCCGGGTACAAACGCAATACCAAAAGAATTATCACCAACTACTTTATCAGCTCAAAATGAAGAGACCATTATACCTGCTTCCGCTATATTGACCGGGCCGGGCCAAAAACAAAAGCCTTCCGCAAAAGATGATGAGATCCCAGCCGATCCTTTAATAAAAGGGGGTACTGCTTTCCAATCAGAATTTTCCGACACAACCACACAACCAAAACGAAAAATTAGGAACAGGCAAAATAATATTTACAACTCAAATTCCAATGCAGATAGTTCCATGCTGTCAGTGATAACAGATAGTAGCTATTTAAACATGAAGCCTTCGCCATACAAGCTTAGCTTCAAACCTGATCTGTTCTCCATAAAACTGGATAACAGCGTGCTGTTTTCACAATACCAGTCTATTGCATCCAATGGAGGGCAGTTTAATAATCCATCACTCAGCGGGCTTGTTACTTTAAGCCTGAACGAATTGATGGAAGATCACAAAATTACAGCAGGTTTCCAATTACCTATAAACGGCGCAGCGGCCACTTATTTTCTTCAATATCAAAACTTTACACGCCGCCTCGATTGGGGAGTTTTATTCTTCCGCAGCACTGATAAAACAGACCAGAATGTAGGTTATGTAGACAATAATGGGGTACTTGTATTGGTTCAGCCGCAATTGTTCAAATCTGTCTCCAATATGGTGCAGACTGATTTTAACTATCCACTCGATCGGGTGCGCAGCATACGCTTTCATACCGGCTTGAGGCAAGATAAATCAATTCAAAAGGTCACGGATACACTTAGTCTTGCTTATGATCTTTCTTCACCTGTTGCCTATACTTCTATCAGCAGGCTGGAATATGTGTTTGATAACACAATTACTCCCGTTCTCAATATTTCTAACGGGACTAAGTTTAAGTTTTATGGCGAAGAGCTATATGGCCTGAATGGCGGCAATAAGAGTTGCTATAATTTCGGCCTCGATATTCGTAACTATCAAAAGATCTACAAGAACTTTATTGTAGCTAATCGCCTGGCATATGCACACTCAGATGGCAATAGCGAAGTGGAATTCCTGCTGGGGGGCGTTGATGATTGGGTAAGCCCAAAACAGGCAGCAAATGCTAATCAACCACCTGCCGGTAACTATGGTTTCCAGGCGATGGAAAACACAGTACGCGGATACGACCAATATGCGCGTGTTGGCAATAACTTCTTTGTTTTTAATACTGAGTTTAGGTTGCCTGTACTCACCACATTTATGCATAGGCCCATACAATCTGCGATTCTGAAAAATCTGCAGGTAGTTGCGTTTGTAGATGCAGGTGATGCCTGGAATGGATTTTTGCCCACCACCGGCAACTTGTCTTCTACGTATAATTACCCAAATTTCGCCTCAGCCAATGGCCTAAATAATGTATTCCTTTCGCTCACAGTACCTAACAACGACGGCTTGGCATTAGGTTATGGTGCCGGTCTGCGTACTTCATTATTAGGTTATTTCGTTCGCCTCGATGCCGCATGGAATATTGATGGTATCAAAAAGCCGGTCATATATTTTGCATTAGGTACTGACTTTTAGTTCTCTTCATCAATACCCGGTCTTATAATAATTACATCTTGGATGTTTTATTGTGCCTTTGTTCACCTCTGAAAAAGTCAACAATGATCTTGATCAGTAATGATGAAAATTATTGAAATTAATTTGCTCGCTAGCTCATGCATATATTTATGGATAAAACAATTTTTAAGGATCCGCATCTACTCAGCGAAATAAATAAATTTGGAAGGGTCAGATCAGTAGAGAAAGATACTATATTGATCTCTCCCGGGCAGGAGGTCTTTTTTTTACCTGTAGTCCTGCAAGGTATTTTACGGATCGTTAGGCAAAACGCCGAAGGCAAAGAGGTATTCTTATACCATCTTTATCCCGGCCAAACATGTGCTATGGCGATCAATTGCTGCCAGGCAAATAAAAAAAGCAGCATCAAAGCTATTGCCGAAGAGGATACAGAGATACTTCAGATCCCGGTTAATTTAGTCGATGACTGGTTCAAATATCCGGAATGGAAAACATTTGTAAATAGTACTTATGCCGGCCGTTTTGCAGAACTTATTGATGTCATTGATCTTATTGCATTCAGCAATATGGATAAGCAGGTATTACACTACTTACAGGAGCGGGCACGCGCTGCCGGTACAAAAGCAATATATATTACACACCAGCAAATTGCAGATGAATTACATACTCACCGCGAAGCCATTAGCCGGTTGCTACGCACTATGGAGCAAAAGAATATTCTCAAACTGGGCAGGAATACTATAGAACTTCTTTAGTTAGGGAACATTTGTTCCATTGTATCTGCCATAGCTAGCGGATTTTTGCTTTATAAATCAAAAACATTTTTATGAAAAAAAATATGGGTATAGTTGATCGCATAGTACGGATATTAATTGCTGTTGTTATTGTTGCATTATATTTCACACACGTGATCAATGGCACGGTAGCAATTCTTTTACTGGTATTGTCTGGGATATTTATCCTCACAAGTTTTGTTAGTTTCTGCCCTTTATACCTGCCTTTTGGAATAAGCACAAGGGGTAAAAAGGATTAAAAAAAACCTGGTATGGTAGTAGAAAGATCCTTTGTTGAGTTAGGTCAGTACAATGATCTTTTTTGCTTTCAACAACTATTTTTATAAAATAAACCACATTATCCAACAAATGTACCTGACGGCGCGCATTATACTGATCACCTTTGTATCGTAATAACAACAACAACGGGTAAACTAAAAGATGATTGCAAAACTTTCAAAATACAAACTGGAAATAGCAGGGCTTATTATCGGGGCAATTGCCGGATGGTGTTATTGGTATTTCAAAGGTTGTTCATCCGGAACTTGCTTTATAACATCAAAGCCACTTAATAGCTCCATATACGGGGCCGTTATGGGTGGGCTGTTATTCAGCATATTTAAAAAAGAAAATAGAAAACAAGTTAATAACTAATAAAAAATAACAGTGATGGTACAATTAGCAGAATTATTAAAGTCGGAGAAAACAAAGATTGTAGATGTAAGGAGTCATCAGGAATTTATGGGTGGGCATGTAGCGGGGAGTATTAATATTCCGTTGAACGAAATTCCGCAGCATCTTGATGAATTCAGGAAAATGGAACATATTGTTTTATGTTGTGCCTCTGGCGGCAGAAGTGGGCAGGCAACAATGTTTTTAAAACAAAATGGAATTGAATGTTTTAATGGAGGTTCCTGGACAGACGTTAATTATTATAAAAACAACTAAACAATGATAGAAAAGCTCAAAAAATTATTCGGAATTGGCCCTAAAATAGATATTGCAGAAGTGATCGCTAATGGTGCAACGATCGTAGATGTACGCACAACCGGCGAATATGCTGCCGGTCACATAAAAGGCTCTGTAAATATTCCTTTGGCGGCATTAGCTAGCCAGATGGCTAAACTTAAGAAAGACAGACCTGTCATCACTTGCTGTGCTTCCGGAATGCGTAGCGCTTCAGCTCGGTCGACACTATTGGCTAATGGTTTTAAAGAAGTCTATAACGCAGGCAGTTGGTACAGCCTTAAAAAATTCGAGAAATGAATACATTAAAACAAAGGTTACTTACAAACTGGCATTTAATGCGCATTATGAGATTGGGCATTGGCATCATGTTACTCGTAATGGGTATTCAAAACAAAGATTGGGCAATGGGCCTATTCAGTGTTTTCTTCCTTTACCAGGCTGTTACTGATACAGGATGTTGCAGCTCGCAGGCATGCTATACACCACCATCAGCAAAAGATCCCGCATCTCTAAATAGGGCAGAGGGCGAAGACGTTGAATATGAAGAAATAAAATAGGGTTTATGCAAACGAAAACATTTTCAGATATTATCAACGATAGTAAGCCTGTCCTGGTCGATTTTTCGGCAGAGTGGTGTGGCCCATGCAAAATGATGGCTCCGATACTTAAGCAATTGAAAGAATCAATTGGGGATATGGCTACGATTATAAAAGTAGATGTTGATAAAAATACAGGGCTCGCCAATACTTATAATATTTCTGGGGTCCCCACGCTGATGCTGTTTAAGAATGGGCAGGTACTTTGGCGGCAATCAGGCGTTGTGCCAGCTAATCACCTCAAAAACATTATAGATCAATATAAAATTTAAAAGATGAAGTATATTATTGTAGGCGCAGTAGCTGGCGGGGCAAGTACTGCAGCCCGGCTAAGAAGAATGGACGAACACGCAGAGATCATTATTTTTGAAAAAGGAGAATACATATCTTATGCTAATTGCGGATTGCCATATTATATCGGTGATGTAATAAAGGATCGGAACAAATTATTTGTACAGACAGCAGCGGCATTCAATCAAAGATTCAATATTGATGTCAGGGTAATGACAGAGGTTACTGCTATAGACCCTGCAAACAAAATTATCACAGCTAAAGATCATCTGTCGGGGGCTGTGTATGAAGAGCGTTATGATAAATTAGTATTGTCTCCCGGCGCTGAACCTATCAGGCCACCGCTTCCGGGTATTACCGGAGAAGGTATTTTTACATTAAGGAATGTAAATGATACAGACTATATCAAGAGTTACATAAATAAGCGCAATGCTAAAAGAGCAGTTGTAATTGGTGCGGGTTTCATTGGTCTTGAAATGGCGGAAAATCTACACAATTTGGGCATGGAAATTACTATTGTCGAAATGGCTGATCAGGTATTGGCACCGGTCGACTTTCCCATCGCAGCTATAGTACAGCAACATATCCGTTCTAAAGGTGTAGGCCTTTATTTAAATACCGCTGTTACAGGATTTGAACATGCAGGTACAGGAATAAAGGTGTTATTGAAAACCGGAAGTGCAATTGAAGCAGATGTCGTTATCCTTTCCATTGGGGTGCGACCGGATACAAAGCTTGCGCTAAATGCGGGGTTGGAAATAGGAGCGGCAAGAGGAATACTCGTCAATGAATATTTACAAACCTCTAACCCTGATATCTATGCCGTAGGTGATGCAATAGAATTCAAAAATCCGCTTACCGGCCTGGCAATGATTACTTATTTAGCAGGTCCTGCCAATAAGCAGGGTCGCATTTGTGCTAATAATATCGTCCTCGGAAATATTCATAAATATAATGGCTCCATAAATACAGCCATTGTAAAAGTGTTTGACATGACCGTTGGCACTGCGGGCACTGCATCAAAACAGCTGCATAGCGCCGGGATAGAGCATATTGTTTCTACAACTCATAATGGTTCCCATGCAGGCTATTACCCTGGTTCAAAACAAATGACCATACAGGTTGCTTTTTCATCGGTCGATGGGCGCTTGCTAAGCGCCCAGGTTGTAGGTTATGAAGGTGCAGATAAACGCCTCGACATTTTAGCCGGGGTTATTAAGCACTACGGTACTATTTATGAATTGGGTGAGTTTGAACATGCTTATGCTCCGCCATACTCATCTGCCAAAGATCCGGTTAATATGGTTGGCTTTGTGGCAGAGAATATTTTACAGAAAAGACTCAATGTCTTTTACTGGAATGAGATATATAAGATCAATGAGGATGACTTACTGATAGACGTTAGAACCCGTGAAGAATATCTCAATGGTAAAATAGAAAACGCAATAAATATACCTGTGGATGAGATAAGGAACATGCTTGCTGAGATCCCCAAAGAAAAGCGTATTTACATATACTGTGAAGCTGGTTTAAGAGGCTACCTTGCTCAGCGGATACTTACACAAAATGATTATAATAAGGTCTTGAATCTCTCCGGCGGCTATAGACTTTGGAAAAATTGCATCGCTGAATCACTCGGTTAAAATATCCATTACGAATTTTCAATAACTTCTGTATGAAAAAAATATTCTTTATAGTATCCTTGGTTTCATTAGTTGGTATGGTATCCTGCCGGAATACAGCAGGTTCCGGGAAAATGATCAATCAGACGATCTCTGTAGACCAGTTTGATAAAAAACTGGCATCAACGGCTAATGCACAACTGATAGATGTTAGAACACCCGGTGAATACGCAGAAGGCCATTTGAAGAATGCTGTAAATATCAATTGCAGTGACGCTGATTTTGAAACACAGTTAGCCAAACTCGATAAAAATAAGCCGGTATTGGTATATTGTTTATCAGGTGGGCGTAGTTCCTCAGCTGCAGATAAAATGAAAGAGATGGGGTTCTCTGAAGTGTATAATATGGATGGCGGAATAATGAAGTGGGGTAATGCCGGTAAACCGATAAATAAAGATATAACAACCGCAAAACCTGCCGGTATAGCACAGGATGAATTTAATAAAATGATTTCTGGCAATAAATATGTGCTCGTAGATTATAATGCAAAATGGTGCGAGCCTTGTAAAAGGATGCTACCCGTACTTGAATCGCTTGCCGAAAAGAAAAAAGATAAAATGTCATTGCTCAAAATAGACGCCGATGACAACAAAGATCTACTCAAACAGAATGGTATATCCGCTATCCCATCACTTGAATTATATCAGGATGGAAAACTGGTTTGGAAACATGATGGCTTTATTGATGGAAACGAATTATTAATAGAAACTAAGCTGTAATTATTTATTATCTCTACACACTCCTCCTCAGATAGAGATTAAACAATCCATACTATTTTCTCCGCGATAAACTCCAAAAGTGTACACACCTTTTATACAAACAATAATTAAGCTCAGAAAATCAACTCAAGATCAACACTATTTTTTTAGATAAAAAAAGGTGCACCCACATTTCCCTATTTGTTCATTCCATTTGCGAAATTTACACAGCTGTTGCAGAGTGTAGTTTGCTTGGCATTCTTTTAGGATAACTCTTAGAAAAACGCATAATGCATTTTGTTCATTTTTGGGATCAAAGAAATATATGGAAACAATAAAAAATGAGCACGCAATAAAAGTGTGATAAAAGTGTGATATTTTGAGACATTTGTTTTATTTAACATGTTTTGTGATTTTTTTAGACAATTTAACAACTGTTAAACAATAGATAATGATAGTAGTAGGTTATTTACCTATAAAATAAAACCCGCTCATCTATCATAGTCTTTTCGTTATTTTGCAGATATTTTAATAAACCGATGAGTATAACCAAAGAAGTAAAGACGGGAGTGATGGTTGCAGTGGCACTTGTCATCCTGTTCCTGGGTTTTTATTTCTTAAAGGGAGCAAACCTTTTTTCCAGTGAAAAGCAATATTATTGTTTTTACACTAATGTCGATGGTCTGCAAACCTCTGCTTACGTAATGACGCGCGGCCTCAATGTAGGGCATGTATCCCGCATAGAACTGGTAGATAATAAAGAAGTAAAAGTGACTATTACTATAAATAAAAGTGTAGAAGTGCCGCAAGGCACCGTTGCCAGCCTTGCATCCGGTGATCTTTTGGGCGCCAAGGTGATTAGTCTTGATCAGGGTAAGGGGCCGGGTATTATTGAGCCCGGAGCAACACTCCCTACCATTAAGGAAAGTGGTTTAGTAGATAAAGTTTCTGACCAGCTCACCCCACGGCTCGCAGAACTAAAAGAAACAATTAGTTTATTTAATACTACACTGACTAATGTAAATACCGTAGTCGGCCCTGATAACCAAAAAGCCCTTGCGGACGCAATAGCTTCTATAAAAAATACGGCCGATAACTTGGCGCAGCTATCTGCTACGCTTAATAAAGAAGGCAGTGAAATGACAGGCATCATTCATAATGTAAATAACTTCACCGGTACACTGGCCAAAAATGACGATACCATCCAGCATATTTTGGCCAATGCCAGTAACATAACAAGGCAGCTTGCAAATGCACCTATCCAAAAAACGATTAGTGATCTCCAGAAGTCGGTTAATGAACTGCATGGCGTGCTGGATAAAATAAATAACAACCAGGGCTCACTCGGCATGCTTATTAATAATAAGGACGTATATAACAACCTGAATAGTTCGCTTCAGTCACTGAACAGCCTTATGGCAGATATAAAGGCACACCCAAGCCGTTATATTAACCTTACAGTATTTGGCAGCAGCAGCAAAAAATAATGTTTTTCAGAAAAGATCATTTGCAAACTTCTAAGGCCCTCCGCCCTCATATCGTGGGCATGGCTGTTTTGCGCTTTATAGCTTTGTTTTGCTTTTGTATGATATTTGTTAGTTCCCTGTCCATGGCCCAGCAAGCCGATAGTAACAAGATCACGATACATATCCGCAATGTAAGGGTTATTATACACAACACAACTGATTCAGGAGAGTATAATAAGTTTATAGATTCTGTAATATTTCTTGTGGGTACAGATACCCTGTATTGTGATAGTGCTTACCAGAACAGCACGACAAAGAATTTTGAAGCTTTCGGGGATGTGAAAATTTCACAGCAGGAAGGCACGCACGGTACAAGCGACTACTTGCGGTACATATCAGATAAAAAGCTCGCTTTCATGCGAGGCAATGTTACATTGATAGATGGCAATAGCAATCTAAAATGCGAAGAATTAAATTATGATTTGGGTACAAAAACCGGTGAATACTTTAAAGGAGGTACACTATGCAGCGACAGCACAACTGTAACTAGCAATACGGGTGTATATAATGTGCGCAGCAAAGATGCAAGGTTTAAAGGCAAGGTGGTGATCACGGATCCAAAGTATCACATAAAATCAAAAGATCTGGGATATAATACGGAAACAAAAGTGGAGGTCTTTTATGACAGTTCTGTTGTAACAAGCGATAGCGGCAAATCAGTATTGATGACACGCAATGGCACCTACGATAGCAAGCGTGTGATAGCACGTTTTTTAGGACATTCTTCTATATGGAATGATGGGCAGTATATTGAAGCCGATGATTTGAATTATAACAAGATCACCGGTTACGGTCTGGCAATTGGCAATGTGATATCTATAGATACCGGCCATCACTCCACATTATATTGCCAGCGTGCAGAATTCTTCAGGAAGCAAAGAATATTGTGGGCTACTATAAGGCCCGTAATGGAACAAGTGAGCGGTAAGGATACCTTGTATATGCGCGCAGATACTTTCTATTCGGCACCGATGGTGAAAATGAAGATTGAGGCGCGCATAATTCCGGATACTATAGCTCAAATAGCTAATGATATGGTTAACGCCCTGGATAGCTCAAAAATTAAGAAAGCAACAGAGCTTAGTACAACTCAAAAAAATGATTCATTAAGTAAGGGCGACAATGATAAGATAAAAAATAAAAAGCCAAAAGTGAAAAGCTCAAAAGCAGACTATGCTTGGGTAGTTCCGGGATATAAATACAGGATACCGGATTTCATGAATGACACAAGTAAGGCAAAACCAATGATGCAATTTGATACACAACAAACTACCGAGGTAAGTGATAGGGGCAAGGGCAAAAAACAAAAAATAAGGGTGTCGAAGCTTAAAACAATTGACACAGCAGCTGCCGATACTACAGCCCCAATGTATTTTGTAGGGTTTAATCATGTTCTTATATTCTCAGATTCATTGCAGGGAAAATGCGATAGCGTATGCTATACTCGGTCGGATTCTATAATAAGAATGATAAACACACCTATCGTTTGGTCACATAAAAGTCAGATAACCGGGGATACAATATTGCTATACCTGGATAGTAACCAGATCAGAAAAATGTACGTGCCCAATAACGCATACATGGTATCACAATCCGGGCCGGAAAAAGCAAAACTGTATGACCAGGTTCAAGGGAAGACAATTACAGGTTATTTTAAAGACAATGCAATAACGAGGATGGTTGTTTTCCCTAATGCAGAATGTATTTACTATTCGGTGGATAAAGGCCAGTATTTAGGCGTTGAAGAGGCTAACAGTACGCGCATGCTAATGTTCTTCGCAGATCAGAAGATAACGCACATAAAATTCTACCAGGATACACATGAAACCATGACCCCTCTGGAAAAAGCAGACCTGCCAAATATGAAACTCAGTAGGTTCAAATGGCTTATTGACTTGCGCCCAAAGACTAAAGAAGAGTTGTTTAAGTAGTAATCGTAAACTGCAATAGAATTTAGGCCATTACTTTTCTCATTACCGGTACTTCTTTCCTTTCTCCTATTTGCTGGCGCCACATAGCATAGTATAGGCCTTTCTCTTCCAGCAATGTACTGTGCGTACCAGTTTCAATAACGTTGCCTTTTTCCAATACATAAATGCGATCGGCATGCATGATGGTGGAAAGGCGGTGAGCTATCATTATGGTGATATGCTGTCGCTGGGAAGTAATGCTGCGGATGGTTTGCGATATATCGTCTTCTGTGAGCGAGTCGAGGGCAGATGTGGCTTCGTCAAAGATCATGAGTCTTGGCTGGCGCAGTAATGCCCTGGCTATTGATATGCGTTGGCGCTCACCTCCGGAGAGTTTCAGGCCACCTTCACCTATCATCGTATCTAGGCCTTTTTCGGCACGTGAAAGGAGGTTTTGGCAAGCGGCTTTTTGCAACACTGAATCAATTTCAGCCTCGGTAGCTGAGGGATTAACGAACAAAAGGTTTTCGCGTATAGTGCCTGAGAAAAGCTGCGGGTCTTGTGTTACGAGCCCCATTTGATGGCGTAGCTCTTCATAATCAATGTTGGCCTCATCATGGCCGTTGTAATATATATGGCCTTGTATAGGGTGGTATAGGCCAACGAGCAGTTTTACCAGTGTGGTTTTACCACTCCCCGACGGGCCTACAAAAGCAACGGTCTCGCCAAGCTTCACGTCAAATGAAATGCCCTCTAATGCAGGCCGGGAAGAACTGTTGTGTTTAAAAGTAACATCACTGAATTTTACTTCCGCAATACCATTGATTGCTTCAGGGCGTTCTGGAGTATATTCCGTTGGCTTTTTAAATAGCTCCTGCATATTATTGAGGCTTGCTTCTGCTTCGCGGTATGAAAGTATCACGTTGCCGATCTCCTGCATTGGCCCGAAGATGAAGAAGGAGAAAAAAGTAAGGGTAAGATATTGGCCCGGGTTAATGGTGCCTTTAAAAATAAAGAACAACAGGCTCATGACAATTACTTGTTGCAGAAAATTAACAAATGTTCCCTGGATAAAAGATATAGTACGTATGCTGCGTACTTTCTTTAATTCCAGTTTCAATATTTTAATCGTGGTTGCATTGAGCCTGCGTATTTCCTGGCTGGTTAGACCCAGGCTTTTTACAAGTTCTATATTACGAAGCGACTCAGTAGTTGATCCGGCCAACTGGTTGGTTTCCCGTACTATATTTTTCTGAACGATTTTTATCCTTTTACTAAGTACACTGGTAAGGATACCCAGAACGGCGGCTCCGCCAAGATAAACCAATGGTAAATATGGATTGAGCCGGACAGTAAAAATGATAACAAATACAATGCCTACAATTGTGGGGAGTAGTACATTGAAAAAGGAGTTGATAAATTTTTCGCAGTCAGTACGTACTTTTTGTAATACCGAAAGCGTTTGGCCACTGCTTTGGTCTTCAAAATCCTGGTAAGGCAGGCGCAAAGCATGGCGAAGGCCATCTGTGTACAATCGGGCTCCGAATTTTTGAATGACAACATTCACAACATAATCCTGGAAGTTTTTGGCAATTCTGGAAACCATTGCTATACCCATTATCATACTGATAAAAATCAGGGCCAGTCTGAAATAAGCTGGTTCAGTCCTTGCCTGATGGCCTGTCAGATCATAAGAATGGGGATGATTTACCAGTTGGTTAAGTATTTTACCCGCCATAATAGGGTTTAACAAAGAAAAACTTTGGTTGATCGCAGCAAGTACAATTGCCAATAGGATCATCAGCTTATAGCGGCCAAGGTATGACATTAATAACTTCATATCGGTAAAGATAACGGGTATAATTTCTTATGACGTAATAGCGTTATTATTATTGTCTATAATTACCACCTGGTCTTTGCCATATGCTTTGCCAAAAAAAAGCTTGTGTAGCATTCCGCCTACTACTTTGTCAATTGGGAGAGTAAAAGTATTTGAAGATATATCTTTTACATCCATCCAGTCTGTACGCTCATTGGGTTCATTATTAACAATGAGATCCGGAACAAAGGCTGTGACCATATAGTATATGCTTATCACTTGTGAATTATCATATGCTGAGGGTTGAAAAAAATCGGTTGTGTAAAAGTGGTCCAGTACATCGATATCTATGTTTAGCTCTTCTTTCCATTCCCTTTTCAGGCAATCTTTGACCCCTTCTCCCCAATCCAATCCGCCGCCGGGGAACTTGATGATCTTTTTATCCCGTATAAGCTCCTCATTCACCAGTATTTTATTGTTCTGTATCCATATTCCGTATACACGTATATTAAACCGTTTTTCCATTGTATAAAGATAGATCGTTTGTTTTTTTGACACCTAACCCTAAATGGTAACATTACATTAATCGCATGTTAATATATGGACTGTACATTTATATAATAAAATCATATCAAATGATAAAAAAAATTATTCTTGCAAAGATCGGCATGATATGCCTGTTTGCAGTTTTAGGGAACAACATTAGCTACAGCCAGATTGTTAGCTATACCAGCGCGACTACCGGTGCGCTTAATTCAGTTGCCACTCATGCCACCGGTACAGCCCTTGCAAGGGTAAACGGTGCAACAACTCCGGGCTCTTCATGTAGCACCGGATTTTCCTCGGATGGGTTTACCAGCACTATGACTTATTCTTCATCTCTTCCTGCTATAGAAGTTTCGGTAACACCTGCCACCGGTTATGCGTTGAATGTTACGGGTTTCAGCGCTGACCTGCGCCGTTCTTCGACTGGCCCGGCATCTGTTCGTTTTGCCTACAGCACGGATGGCGGAACAACCTGGACAACTCAGGGTTCTAACCAATCACCGGATAATGCAACTTGTGGCACTACTACAACAGGGACATGGACTACAACTGTTTCCTTAAATGCACCAAGTACCTTGAAATTCAGGGTGTATGGATTTAATGCGAGTGGTACTACCGGAACATTCCAGATTTTGAACCTGAATATTAATGGTACAGTAACCTCTCCGTGCACTGCACCTACTCTTTCCACATCTGTTACCAATGTCAGCTGCAATGGTGGTACTACGGGTGCAATAACTTTAACTACCACAGGCGGTACAACGCCTTTCACTTATTTGTGGAGTAATGGAGCTACTACTCAAAATATAAGCAGCCTTACTGCTAATACTTATTCAGTAACGGTGACAGCAACAGGTGGCTGCCAGTCGTCAACAAGCGCTACTGTTACCCAGCCCACCGCTTTAACGTCAAGCATTTCTTCACAAACCACTGTTGGTTGCGGAAATACTGACGGGCAGGCTACAGCCAGTGGCACAGGAGGAACAACGCCTTACACTTACACCTGGAGTACGTCTCCTGTACAAACTGCTGCAACTTCTACCGGTCTTGCATATGGTTCATACACTGCTACAGTAACAGATGCCCATGGTTGCACATCTAAAGCGACCGCTACCATAGGTGTTGCCACAATAGGCGGTTTATCAGCAACAAGCATTACCACCACTTCTGCTACATTAAACTGGACTGATGCTGGAACTTCGGCAAGCTACAATGTACAGTACCGCAAAACAGGCACAACGACATGGACTACTACTTCATCAACCACGAGATCAGTAGCTGTATCGGGGCTCACATCGGCAACGACATATGAATTCCAGGTGCAGGCTGTATGCACAGGCGGCTCTACCAGCACTTACTCATCATCTTTTGATTTTACAACTTCGGGCACTTCATCATGCGCTGTGCCGGTCGCATTGTCTGTAACGAGTATAACCACAACATCCGCCACACTTAATTGGAATGCCGCAACCGGGGCAGTAAGCTATAATATACAATATCGTAAAACGGGTACTACAACATGGACAGCAACGACAGCAACAACGACAACGAAAGCGATTTCGGGGCTAACTGCTGCTACAGGATATGAATTCCAGGTGCAAACGGTTTGTTCGGGGTCTTCTACCAGCGCTTTTTCTGCGTCTACTGATTTCACTACGAGTGGCGCATCCGCATGCGATTCCACTTTATGGAACCATGTTTATAATAGTTACCGGCTTATACCTTATTCTCAATGTGCTACTATAACAGGAACAGTATATAGCCTGATACATGAAGCGGATGGCGACATCCATATCAGGGTGACACTTGATACTGCGTACAGCTGGATGCTGAATAGCGGTAATATTGCTAACCAATACGGTAAATTGGTAGTGGAGCCGGTATGTGCAGTAACCGTAACACAAACAGATGCAATAGCAGCTTGTACCGGATTTACAAATACGGTATATATACCTAATGTGGGCGAGCATGTGCAGGTACTGGGGAGTTATATATTAGATAATGATCACGGATGGAATGAGATCCACCCGGTCACAAGTATCACGATAGTGGCGGGCCGTTTTGAAAACCCTTCATCTGTTCCCGTGGAAACTGCAAATCTATCCGGTGATGACATAAAAGTTTTTCCTAACCCTGCAAATACAAATATTAATTTCACATTAAGCAAGCAGCCATCTACACCTATTTATATCACTATAGTAGATGGAATGGGGCGGTTAGGAGGCCAGTATCAAATGCTGGAAACTCAAAACTTAAAAGTAAAAACCACCTTCTTACCGGAGGGCAAGTATTATTATTCAATAGTTGAAAACAGTAAGGTTGTAAAAGGCGGTACATTTATTGTAAAACACTAATTCTGATCAGATAACTTTTACCGGCTTGGGTTTTATACCCAAGCCGTCTTTTTATTAGCGGTTTAATGCTTTGGGTTGCATGCAAAAACCTTTGTAAATTTGAATATGCCTTTAATTTCTTCCACAAAAATAAAAAAAGTAAATAACAAGGGTATCACTGATGCAGATGACCTGCTTGCCGTAGAGGAGCCCATGGAAATACGGATGCTGTATGGTCCGGAGGATAACCGGGTGCAAAAAAATATATCCGTAACCATGCGAACACCCGGTAATGATGACGAACTGGCTTCCGGGTTCTTATTTACAGAAGGGATTATCAATGCCGCTACAGACGTTGTTTCGGTTATTCATCCTAAAGTTGATAATGAAAATATAGTACTTGTTTCATTGAGTGAACACGTAATCCCATCGATGAACCAATTGGAACGGAATTTTTATACCACTTCAAGTTGTGGGGTATGTGGTAAGGCGTCTATAGAAGCAGTAAGGCTGGCTTGTAACATTCCTGATTCTTTTGATAAGCTGCGTTTTGCAGCATCTATGATATATGAGTTGCCTGGGTTACTTCGCAAACATCAGGAAGTGTTTGAGAATACCGGCGGCCTGCACGGCTGTGCGTTATTTGGTATAGACGGTACGTTGTTATTAACCCGAGAAGATGTAGGCAGGCACAATGCGCTGGATAAGTTGATAGGGGCGGCACTTAATGCAGGCCTTTTGCCTCTGGATAAGCATATACTGCTATTGAGTGGCAGGGCCAGTTTTGAGTTGGTACAAAAAGCAGTAATGGCCGGAATAAAAATAGTGGCAGCAGTAGGCGCTCCATCAAGCCTTGCAGCCGAGATGGCAGAAGAGTGGGGAATGACCCTAATTGGTTTTTTGCGGGATGAGCGGTTCAATATTTATTCAGGTGCCGAAAGAATTGTAATTTAGCGTTATGAAGATCAGGATAAAGGGTAATTCTTTTCGTATACGTCTTACCCGGTCGGAAGTAGACCAGTTTGCCGAGACCGGCTACCTCGAAGAAACGACAGAATTTGGCAGTAACTCCTTTGTATATGCATTGCAAAGCATGGAGGGTATCCCGGGGCTTGAAGCAGATTATGAGGAAAACAAGATGACCATGTATGTGCCTTCTAATATTCCTGCGGTGTGGGCGAAAAATGAAACAGTAGGTTACGAAAATAATATGGAGATCGGGGATGGCAAGCACCTCTTTTTATTACTCGAAAAAGATTTCAAGTGCATAGACGCGCCGGCCCATGAAGACCAGAGCGATAATTTTGAGAACCCACATAAAGTGTGTTAACGTTTCATCTTAAAAGGGAGCAACCTTGCATTATATAAATACGTTATAATTTCTGGCAAACACTGCTTAATATCAATAATATTGGTTAAATTTGAACTAGACTAAGATCGGGTATATCCCGATGCGGTGTATTGTGTGAATTATGTGCGGCTGAAATGGATAACGAAAAATAATTTATGTCTAAAAATCTGAGTGAATTATCAGGCAGGAAAGGGCTTCGGGAAAATCTTTTTGAAGAATTGGGCATTGCTGCAACCGAAACCGGTAGCGTATCAAAAGAAAAAATAGCAAAACTTGCCGATGAATTTCTAATGGGTAAGGCAAATGTATATGGCGCCGCTACCTTTTATGATTTTCTGCGTCCTGAAAATCAAGGTAAGAAAGTTTACGTATGTAACGGCAGCTCCTGCATGACGGCAGGCACACAGGATAAGCTGAAAGAAAAACTACACAAAGAATTTAAAGAAGAAGAAATAGGTGAGATGTGCTGCCTTGGCCGCTGCCATGAAAACAGCTCGTTTAATTACAACGGTCATAATTATAGTGGCAATGATATAAATGAAATTGCCGCGATAAAGAAGGGTGTCCTGCAACCTATAGATAAATACAATGTAGCTTCCATAGGTACTGCAGTATTAACTTGTGATTTCCCCGGCATTGATGTGTTTTATAAAACATTAGGTACTGCACTGAAAGCATCGCCTGATCAATTACTGGCAGAACTGAAAACATCTGGGCTTAGAGGCCGTGGTGGTGCAGGCTTTCTTAGTGCCTTCAAACTGGAATCCTGCAAGAATACAAAAGGAGACGTAAAGTTCATCGTATGCAATGCCGATGAAGGTGACCCGGGCGCTTATAGCGATAGGTATATTTTAGAAGAACGCCCTCATGCGCTACTCCTGGGTATGATCATTGCCGGTTATATTGCCGGTGCCAGTACTGGTGTAGTATACATACGAGGTGAGTATCCTGAAGCAATAGAGATCACCCAAAAAGCAATTGATGATATCCGTGCGAAAGGATTTATTGGTGATAATATTTTAGGCTCCGGCTTTTCTTATGATTTCAAAGTGATCAAAGCGCAGGGTGCATATATATGCGGTGAAGAAACTGCATTGCTTTCTTCAATAGAAGGCCAGCGGCCCGAAGTGCGTGTGCGGCCACCATACCCTACTCAATTTGGTTTGTTCAACAAACCAACAATAGTAAACAATGTGGAAACACTCGCCTGCATGCCTTGGATCATAGCTAATGGAGGCGCAGCATTTGCCGCAATAGGCCGTGGAAAATCAACCGGTACAAAACTCGTTTCACTTGATGGATTCTTTAATAAACCCGGTATTTATGAAGTAGATATGGGTACGCCATTATCTGTAGTGGTAAACGACCTTGGTGGCGGTTTCCGCACCGATATAAAAGCAATGCATATTGGTGGCCCTCTTGGCGGCCTGGTGCCCATTGATAAGATTGGGAATCTTACGGTGGATTTTGAATCATTTGCGCAAAACGGGTTTTTATTAGGCCATGCATCTGTGGTTTGCTTACCCAACGATTTTCCTATCATAAAATACATTGAGCATTTGTTTCAGTTTACTGCACATGAAAGCTGCGGTAAATGTTTCCCTTGCCGCTTAGGTTCTACAAGAGGCTATGAAATGGTGGGCAAGGCGCTCACGTCTGATTATAAAATGGACCGTGAATTATTCTCTGATCTGATCACTACAATGGAAATAGGGTCATTGTGCGCATTGGGTGGGGGATTGCCGCTGCCTATAAGGAATGCGTTGCAATATTTTGATAACGAATTAGGACAATATTTCTCATAAAACAGTTAATATGAGCAAGCAGTATTACGTAGAAAGTAAACCGGGAAGCGGATCAGGTGGGAAGGAACCGGTACAAACAACCACTAAGGTTGCCTATATCGATGATCAGCCTTATGAGATCAAAGAGGGAGATACTATTCTCGCTTTAATGCGCAGGCATTTTGGCCAGAAATCCATTCCCACGCTTTGTGATGCACCCAATCTTGACCCATTCGGTTCTTGCCGTGTATGCAGTGTGGATGTAGCCCTTACCAAGGGCGGCCCGGTGAAAACTATGGCGTCCTGTCATACACCTGTTATGCCCGGTTCGTTTATCTATCCTGAATCAGATCGTGTACAAAAACTCAGAAAAAATATTGTAGAGCTGGTACTTACAGATCATCCTTTGGACTGTCTTACCTGCGAAGTAAATAATAATTGCGAATTACAAGAGGTTGCTGCAAGAGTTGGTATCCGTGATGTGCGATATCCGGAAGGGAAGAACCATCTTGACAGGCAGAAAGACAAGAGCCATGCTTACATGACCTCTGATTTTTCTAAGTGTATCAACTGTTTCCGTTGTGTACGTGCATGCGATGAAGTACAGGGCCAGTTTGTGCTGAGTATGGGCGGCAGGGGCTTTGACAGCCATATCATCAAGAGCCTCGAAGTGAATTTTGAACAGTCTGATTGCGTAAGTTGCGGTGCCTGTGCACAGGCTTGCCCCACATCAGCTATCTCAGATATTTTTGAATCAAAGTCTATACAGGTTGATGAAAAAATACGTACAATATGCACATACTGTGGCGTAGGTTGCAACCTGGAAGTGGCCGTTAAAGGTGGTAAGATAAAATCTATCCAGGCTCCTTATACTGCCGATACTAACCAGGGACATACCTGCCTTAAGGGTCGCTATGCATTTGCTTTTTATAACCACAAAGACCGTCTGCGCACCCCACTTATAAAAAAGAATGGTGAGTTTGTAGAAGCGACCTGGGATGAGGCATATGACTTCATCACAAGTAAACTAACCGAAATAAAAGAGAAGTACGGACCGGACTCATTTGCTGGTATTTCATCGTCGCGCGGCACTAATGAGGAGAATTACCTCATGCAGAAATTCACCCGCGCGGTAATGGGCACTAATAACATAGATTGTTGTGCACGCGTGTGTCATTCGCCTACCGCTATTGGTATGCAGCGCACATTCGGTACCGGTGCTGCAACCAATTCTATTAGAGATCTGAAACTTACCGATTGTATATTGGTGATAGGTGCCAACCCTACAGACGGGCACCCCGTAACAGGAGCCAAACTGAAACAGGTGGCCATGAGCGGCAGAACCAGTATTGTTATTGATCCCCGCCGAACAGAACTTGCTAAATATGCTACTTATCATTTGCAACTTCGCCCCGGCACCAATATGGCGCTCCTGAATATGATGCTGTATTATATCATCAGTGAGGGCATGGAGGACAAAGATTTTATTGCACAACGTACAGAGGGCTACGAAGATTTTAAAAAAGAGGTGCTGGCTAATAATATGGATGAGCTTGAAGCCATCTGTGGTGTTGATAAGAAACTGGTGCGTGACGCTGCTATTGCTTATGCAAAGGCGCCTAATGCTATGGAATTCCATGGACTTGGTGTAACAGAGCATTCTCAGGGTACTTTTACAATAATGCTCATTTCCAGCCTGGCAATGATCACCGGCAATATAGGTCGGCCCGGAGTAGGTGTTAACCCATTACGTGGACAAAATAACGTACAGGGTTCTGCCGATATGGGTTGTCAGCCTTATCAGGGAGCCGGTTATTTTGATGTTTCTGATCCTGTTTACCACAAGAAATACGAAGATTTCTATAATGCCAAATTGCCGGATTATGCAGGCCTCAAAATACCACAGATGTATGATGCCATGCTAAATGGCAAGATGAAGGCAATGTGGGTAATAGGCGAGGACATGGCACAGACTGACCCCAATACACATCATGTTGTAAAAGCATTAGGTCAATTAGATCTGTTTGTGGTACAGGAGTTGTTCATGACGGAAACTGCAAAGCTGGCTACAGTGATTCTTCCTGCATCTTCTTTTCTTGAAAAGAGCGGAACGTTTACCAATGGTGAACGCAGGATACAAAGAGTGAACGCAGTTGTTGCCCCTATAGAAGGCACCAAGAGTGATGGGCAGATAATGGTGGATATAATGAACAGAATGGGCTATCCACAACCTGATTATAAACCTGATTGGGTGCTGGAAGAAATATCGAGAATAGTACCATTCTTTGAAGGTGTGAAATGGGATGAGCTTGGCAGTGATGGCAAGCAATGGCCGGTGGCAAAAGATGGCCAGGATACCCAGATACTCCATACCGAAACTTTCAAAAGAGGCAAGGGTAAATTCGTTCATAATAAATATAAGAAATCAGAAGAGCTGGTACAGAACGAAAAGGCATATCCCTATATCATAACTACTAACAGGGAATTGGAACATTATAACTGTGGCGCAATGACAAGAAGAACAAATAACGCGCTCATAGTTACAGATGATGTATTGATGATAAACCCGGAAGATGCTGCTAAACACCTTATTAATGAAGGTGATATGGTATGCGTGGAATCTCCCCGCGGTAAGGTGGATATCAAAGCAAAGATCACAGATGAAGTGAAACCCGGCATATTAAGCAGTACTTTCCACTTCCCGGAGATCATGATGAACAATATAACTTCCAGTATATCAGACTCTGAAGCTATGTGTCCGGAATTTAAGGTTGTTGCCTGCAATATTAGGAAGAGCAAAGGAGAGTATAAGAAGAAGGCAGTTATTTAACGTTGGTTACCGGCAATTGTTTTGAGCGGCAATTTTATTGCTAAATCAACGAGTGTATTGTTTATTACCTTGATTAAAAATTTCTTTTATGAGAACGATAATCACGTTATTATTAGCAATATCAGCGCTGGGATCAAAAGCGCAGGAAGTCAAAGCAAAGATTGCTGATCAGAAAAAAGAACAGATTGCACCGGTTCAAATTAAGGCTCCGCAATTAATATCGATGGATTATATGGATGCTAATGATCCAAAGTGGCTGACAAATAATTATACTTTTGCGCAGCAGCAATTAGAGAAAATGTCAATAATCGACTTGCGGGATGTATTGAGTGAACTACCGGGTGTATATCAATCCAGGAGAGGCGATGACCTGCATTTTTATGGAGCAAGGGCAAATAGCACTCTTTATATAGTTGACGGTGTTCAGCTACAGCGAAAGTAAATTTTGCTGAATATGCAATATTTAATAATGTTGTACGTTATATAACACTCCTTTGAGTGCGATATGCTAAAGTTTATAACCATATTTTTATTGAGCCTGTCCTGCTATATGCAGCAAGGACTATGTCAAAACCTCGTCACTAATCCTGGGTTTGAACAAAAATATAAATGCCCCACTGAACGCAGCCAGATAATTTATTTGCCTATTTATATGGACTTCCCTACCGCACTCGATTGGGTAAGTCCCGTTAACACAACCCCCGATTATTTTAACACATGTGCTGACAATCCGGTTGTTAAATTGCCTTTTCTTACTTTGGACGGATATCATAAACCTCACAGCGGCGATGGCTGTGCCGGCATCAATGTATTTGCCGGTCGGCCACTCAATGATACGATCGATTATTTTTCAGAGTACATTGAGACCCGGTTATCAACAACGCTGGTTGCAGGACATAGTTATTATATCAGTTATTATGTCTGTCTCACATACCATTCCAGGGAATCTTACAACATCATTTCTGTTGACAATATAGGCGCTCGCCTCACAACACAAATGCTGGACACAATTTGTGCCGGGCCTATGTTTTATGTAAACGGGCCTGCTGATATACAAACACCTCCCGGCCTATTTATTACAGACACCGCCAACTGGACGTTGGTTTCTGGTATATACCTCGCAAAGGGAGGAGAGCAATGGCTTACTATAGGCCGCTTTCATACAAATACAATTAATTATCAGTTTCTTCATACTCCTGAAAATCTAAATGCAATAGATGCCGTAAATGCAATTCATTCAATGTGCTATATGCTGATAGATGATGTTTGTGCTATTGATATGGAGAGTCCGTATGCTATAGATTCTGATATTTTTACTCCTCAATTCCCAATTTCAATTGGCCTTGGTAAAGCAGATGGGCAATACCTATGGGATAATGGCGATACTTCTGTACAAATAACAGTATCTGCACCGGGTACTTACGTGCGGCAAAGATGGAGTGAATGTGGATATTATATTGATTCATTTAAAGTGACAGAAATACCCGTGGACTATTGTGTATGGCTGCCATCGGCTTTTACGCCTAATAATGATGGGAAAAATGACCTGTTTGGACCGGGAGATAATTATTGCCACCCCGATTTCAGTGATTTCAGTTTCAATGTATACAACAGGTGGGGGCAGATGGTTTTCCAAACGGTTGATCCCGGCGAAAAATGGGATGGCAAAATGAATGGCATACCGCAGGAGATGGGGGTCTATTTTTACGCACTTCGATATAAATACGGAGGCGCATTTGCCTCGCAAAACAAATCGCCGGGGTCATCAACTCTTATAAAAGGAGATGTTACATTGATAAGGTGATCTTACTTTTCAATAGCTGCAATTACCTCCGGGCTCATTGGTTTTGTGCGAGGGTCAAAAACTGCTACGAGGTGACCTTGTTCGTCAATAAGATATTTCTGGAAGTTCCATTTCACTTCACTGTCTTTTAGGTTATTGTATTTTTTTTCTGTGAGCCAGTGGTATATGGGAGCCATCTCATCACCCTTTACAGTGATCTTTGATGCCATAGGAAAGGTTACACTATAGTTTTTTTGGCAGAATTCAGAGATTTCTTTGTTAGATCCCGGCTCCTGTGAGCCAAAATCATTTGCTGGAAAACCAACAATAACTAACTTGCCCTGGTATTTTTTATACATAGTTTCAAGGTCAGCATATTGTGGGGTATTGCCACATTGAGAAGCGGTATTCACAATAAGTATTTTCTTTCCTTTATATTTTGCAAAGTCTATTGTGCCACCGGTTAGCGCAGTAACTTTAAAATCATAAATGCTCGCTGGTATGGCGTCTGTTTTCGCAGGTGTAAAGAAGAACAGGAATTTTATCAAAAGAAGTATATGGATTGCCATGGTTTTAAGTTTTGGAAGATAAAGGTGAGGAAAATTATTCGATTAATAATAATTTAATTTCGTTTTTTTATTGGCAAAAGTAAGGCTGATAGTATTTGGGGGGTAACTAATCATTTTTATTCCGACTTAATTTTAGGGGATTCTATTACTTAGAAGCGTTTCAGTTTGTTTGTAGCAATTTTATTTTTATATTGCTATCTGTGATGGTGCATGTATTTTTTCAGTTAAAGTAATATGGCTAAGCAAAAACAAAATAAAACAAAACCACCCCAGGCAAAAAGCCCTACACAGGTAGTAAATAAACCTGTGCAGCTGGATATACCCAATGGCAAAGTATTGGCCGATAAATGGTTGATCATCATGCTGGTAGCGATAGCATTTTTAATTAATGCCGCCACCATCAGGTATGAGTACACGCTTGATGATCCTTATTTTACAACTGATAACCCCTTTGTAAGGGAAGGGGTGTCGTCTATCCCTCAGTTCTTTACCCATGCAGCTTATTATGGAGTTTTTAAAAATCACGATGCATCTTACCGTCCGTTGATGCTTACAAGTTTTGCCGTAGAGAAACAACTATTCGGATTTAATCCACAGATAAGCCATGTAATAAACCTGATTTTGTTTTGCGTTGCCATCTTTCTTTTGTTCAAATTGCTAAGGAGGGTGTTTAATATTTATTCTCCTTACATTCCCTTTTTTATTGTGTTGCTTTATGTATTGCATCCTATACATACAGAGGTTGTAGCGAGTATAAAAAGCAGGGATGAATTGCTTGCGCTACTGTTTACTACTTTAAGTATGTTGCAGAGTTTTAAGTATATAGACGATAAGAAAATGCTAAACCTTATTTTATCGGCTGTTTGTTTTTTCCTCGCGCTTATTTCAAAGGAAAGCTCCATAACTTTTGTAGCGATCTTACCGATGACCATTTATTTTTTCAGGGATGAAAAACCTGCAGCAATTATTAAAGCAACAGCGCCTTATTTGGTTATGGCGGGTATATACATGTTGATGCGCATGAGTTTTATTGAGAGTGATGGGGAAAAGGTAAGAATAATGGTGAATAATAACGCCCTTATGGCTGCTACAAATTATGCTGATAAGCTGGCCACAATCTTGTTTATACAGTTCAAGTATATCCTCTTATTAATATTCCCACATCCATTATCATGGGATTACTCTTATAGCGAGATACCGATCATTAGTTTTTCAAATTATAAAGCATTGATCTCTCTTGTCGTTATTGGGGCAGGGCTGTTTTATTCATTTGCAAATCTGAAACGTAAGGATGTATTTGCCTATTGCATCCTTTTTTATTGCGCAGGTGCTGTCATTACCTCCAACCTGCTTGTTGATATAGGCGCTACCATGGCTGAGCGGTTTATTTTTACAGCATCTCTGGGCTTTTGTATTGGACTTGTCTTTCTTGTCGCAAAATTATTGAAGTTGAACAAGTCCCATTTTAATTATGCTACTGCCCCGCGCGTATTTTTTGTTATGACCGCCATATCGGTTTTATATGCTGCAAAGACTGTAGCCCGTAATGAAGTATGGAAGAATAATCTTGATCTTTATAAAAGCGGAGTGGAGACCGCACCCGGTAGCTGGAGAACACATTATTTGCTTGGCGTTCAATATACAAAAATGATAAGCCCCGAAAAGAACCCAGAGGAAAAGAAAGATATTTTTAACAAGGCTATTGAGCAATTCAATAGTAGTAGTGCCATATTACCACTGAACGGAGATGTATACTTACTTAAAGGATATGCATTCGAATTTGCCGGCAATCATGATGATTCCGCTATTGCAGCTTATCGAACCACATTATTAATAGATAGCAGCAACAGGCAGTCGGCTAATAATTTAGGGGGCATGTTATTGCGCAGAAATGACCTCGATGGTGCAATACAAGTGTTAACAAAGATCGTTGCAAAGGATACTACATTCATAGATGCATTGTGTAATCTTGGTGCTGCGTATGGGAATAAAGGACAGTTTAAAGACGCCGAAAAGTATTATTTAATGGCATTACGTAAAAAGCCTGATCAACCGCCAAATGTTTACATGAGTATGAGTAATATATACAAATTTATGGGTGATTCAGCCCAATCACAATATTACAGGCAGCTACTGAATAATGTATTGAAGGCAGGCAAATGATACAATGAGTTATATTTTCGTGGTTGCATATTAGTGATTTTGTTTTTACATTGCAATCATAGTATTAAGTGACAACAGAATAATAGAGACCGTGGCAAAAAAACAACAGATACCTAAGGCAGATCAATCAAAGCCCAAAGCTTCCCCGGCGAATAGACAGCCGCAACAGGCAAGTAAGCCGGTAGCTAAAACACGCACATATAACTGGTATGTGATAATATTGATGATCGTTGCATTTGCTGTTAATGCACGTACTATTGGTTATGAATATACTTATGACGACGCAGTATTTACTTCTAAAGGCAACCTTATTGACATAAGGGGAATGGGAGGTTTGAGCGCAATACCTGAATTGTTTACACACGGTAAGAACTACTGTTTCGACAAAAGCAATAACGGATCTTACCGCCCTTTATTACCCACTACTTTCGCAATAGAGCATTCCATATTCGGATTTAATCCTGCTGTAAGCCATTTTATTAATCTCGTTTTATTTTGTGTGCTTATCATGCTTCTGTACAAGGTACTCAGGAGGATATTAAGTAATTATTCCCCTTACGTCCCTTTTTTGATATTACTGCTTTTTGAGCTTCACCCGGTGCATACAGAAGTAATGGCCAGCGTGAAGAGCAGAGACGAGATATTGGCGCTGCTTTTTACTTGTATGAGCATGCTAGAGACATTTAAATACATGAATGCCAATAAAACAAAAAACTTAGTGCTTTCCGGTCTGTATTTTTTCATAGCATTGCTGGCGAAGGAAAGCCCCGCATCTTTCCTCGCCATAGTGCCGCTAACCCTGTATTTCTTTTTCAATTCCGATCTGAAAAAAATAGCCGCTGCATCTGCACCATACTTTATAGTGACAGTTGTATTTGTGTTGATCAGGAATATGATATTGCAGGCGGGCGCGGGGGATGTCTCCATAACGGAGAATACATTTGCTGGCATCACGAATTTCCCTGATAGGCTCGGCACTATATTGATCATCCAACTTAAATACCTGGAGCTGTTATTTTTTCCGCATCCGCTTTCATTCGATTATTCCTATAACCAAGTGCCTATTACGCACATAACCAACTATGTAGCGCTAATTTCGTTAGTGATATTCACCGGTCTTTTTGTATATGCCGCTATCAATGTTAAGCGTAAGAGCATTTATGCTTACAGTATTTTGTTTTACTTTTTTGCAATGGGTGTTACGTCTGGTTTGTTAGTGCAAATAGGCGCTACTGCCGGTGAACGCTTTATGTTTATCGGGTCGTTGGGCTTTTGCATTATAGTTGTTTTGCTGCTGGCAAAGTTGTTTAAAATAGATATTAATACAGCAACTTACGAGACTTCCCGAAATTTTTCATACGTCATCATTCTAATAGCAGTGCTTTACAGTGTAAAAACAATGGCAAGAAATGAGGACTGGAAAAGCAACCTCGATCTGTTTAAGAGTGGTGTTATAACAGCACCTAATAGCTGGAGGGCACAAAATTGTCTTGCGGTAGAATACAAACGACTGGCTACTGGTGAACAAAACCCTCAAGTACAAAGTCAACTTTGCACAGAAGCTATAAAGTATTACAAGAACTCTATCGTCATTTATTCAAAAAAGGCCGATTCATATGGTGATCTTGGAGCCGTTTATTTTATGCAGAAAAACTATGACTCCGCCATTATTTATCTGAAAAGAGCGCTGGAGCTAAACCCTAAATTGTCGAATGCTACTGCTAATATGGGAACAGTATATCTGACATTACAGAAGTACCACGATGCCCTTGGCTATTACCGCACAACTGTGGAGCTTGACCCTAACAATGTTATAGCGCAGTTTAATCTTGCTGTATGTTATTATCAAGAGCAGAAGTATGATTCTGCAGCTACAGGGTTCACAAAATCCATTGCAATTTCTCCGGAATATAACAACCATAAAGCGTTTGAATATGCAGGTATTGTGTATAGAACAATAGGTAAACTGGATTCGGCAATGAAATATGAAGCATTGGCTAAGCAATTTAAGTAATTGAGTTTGATAATATTGTATTCCCAATAAATTTTGATCATGGAAATAAATAAGAAACTATCGCCGTATTTGCCGGGTTTGTTATTATTCGTTTTTGCGCTTATAATAAGCCTGGTTACTTATAAAGACTACGGTATGGGTTGGGATGAACCCGGGCAAAGAGATCCCGGCGTGCTTAGCTTTAATTATATATACCACGGCAGTCAGCAGTTGTTCCTCAGCCCATCTGATAACCATGGCGCCGGTTATGAATTGCTGCTGGTATTTATAGAAAAAGGCCTGAGGTTAAAAGACTATAAAACCATTTTTGAAATGAGACACATAGTAACGAATGTGTTTTTCCTGCTCAGTGCTTTATCCTGTTATGTATTAATACTGAGGTTGTTCAAAGATAAATGGCTAGCCAGTTTAGGCTTCATTATGCTGGTGCTTACCCCTCGTATTTACGGGCATTCATTTATAAATAGTAAAGATATGCCGTTTTTATGTATGGTAATTATCACGTTCACACTATGCCAGATTGCATTCGAGAAAAATAATAAATGGTTGTTTTTACTTTTAGGGATTGCATGCGGGTATGCAACAAGTATCAGGATAATGGGGGTAATGTATGCGACTTTTATTATAGCCTTTTTGGTTATAGATATGATAGCTGATATGAAGAGAAAGGAGAAACCAACAAAGCAGCTAATAAATATGGCATTGTTTTCTGTTGGTTTTTGTTTTTTGCTCTATATAGCATGGCCATATATTTGGAAGACGCCCTTTAAGACCTTTGGCGAATCATTTTCCAAGATGTCTCATTTTGCATGGAAAGGGGCTGTGTTATTTCAGGGGGAGATTATTCCTGCGGGAAAGATACCAGCTATGTATTTTCCAACGTGGTTTATGATCTCCAACCCCCCTTTGTGGTTGCTGATAGGCTTTGTGGGAATAGTATGGGTAATTGTAGATTTTTTCAAAAAACCTATAACATTTTTCCAAAACACGGTAGACCGTAACTGGCTTTTATTTTTGGCCTCATTTTTTATTCCCATTTTTGCGGTTATTGTTCTGCACTCAATAATTTATGATGATTGGCGGCATCTTTACTTCGTTTACCCTGCCTTTGTACTGCTTGGTATTTATGGTATTCATAAATTATGGAAGGGAAAAATAAAAATTGCTATTCAAGTTGCCTGCGGTATACAAATACTTTTGGTACTAGCTTTTATGTTTACTAACCATCCTTTCCATTACGTATATTTCAATTCATTAGTGTCTCATGATGATGAATACCTGCGCAAAAATTATGAACTGGAATATTGGGGTACTAGTAATAAGCAGGCCCTGGAATATCTGCTTGCAAATGACACATCGAGAGCTATAAAAGTTTGTGCAACTTATAAAGAACCATTGGAGAATAATATTATGATGTTGCCCGCTGACCAGAGAAAACGATTTGTATGGATCAATGAGGCTACACAGGGAGATTATTTCATTACCAATTTCCGGCTGCACCCGGACGACTATCCATCGAACAATATTGAGTATGATATTAAAGTGCTCAATAGTACTATACTTTGTATTTATGGTATGCATTCTAAAAAAGTAAACCAGATATTGCGATGACCGCAGCATATGCTATGCATCTGAAATGAATAACTCAGCGGCTATTGCGTCTGCAAATAATTTTCCTTCGTTTGTCAGGAAAAGTTTTTTATTGTTTTGGATAAGCCATTTTTTTTCCTGGAAGAGATGGCTGCTTTTTTCTACCATTGAAGCATATGTGTTGTCCCACTCGTCAATTATTTTATTAAGGTCGCAGCCCCACATGGTGCGCAGGGATGTCATTATGTATTCATTGAGATGCTCGGTTTGGGTTAGTTGTTCTTGCTCAGACGGCAACTTATTTTCTTCTAGGATACTTTTTGTGTACAGCGCATTATTGGCGATGTTCCAACTGCGGGAAGTGCCATTAAAAGAATGTGCTGATGGGCCAATGCCGAGGTAATGCCGGCCGCGCCAATAGTTGGTGTTATGTATGGCATGCATGCCGGGCCGTGCGAGGTTAGAGATTTCGTAATGCTCATAGCCCATTTCTGCGGCTTGCTGCATGAGTATTTCAAATTGTGTGGCGGATTGTTCGGGGTCTATTGGTGTTGCTTTTTTATTTTTGATAGCGTGGGATAAAGTCGTTTTGGATTCGACAGTAAGTGCGTAAGATGAGAAGTGAGGGATGTGCAGTTCGTTAATCTTAGCAAGATTCTCTTTCCAGCCTTTATCGGAGAGACCGGGGGTGCCGTAGATGAGGTCTATGCTGAGGTTTGTGAAGCCTGCATCCTGTGCGGCTTTTATGGCGTAGTCGGCTTGCTGGGCGTTGTGGGCGCGGTGCATATAGAGGAGGTCATTTTCGTGGAATGACTGCACGCCTATGCTTAGCCGGTTGATCGGGGTGCCGCGTAATGATTGCAAGTAATTTTTATCAAGGTCATCGGGGTTGGCTTCGAGGGTGCATTCTTTTAGTTCGTTTACGGGATAATATTTCAGGATGGTATCGAAGAGGTGATTTATTTCATCGGCGGATAGGAGGGATGGAGTGCCGCCGCCGAAATATACGGTTTCTATGGGGGCGCCCTGCAGATATTCGCGCTGCATTTTTATTTCCTGCTCCATGGCCTGAAGGAGTTCTTTTTTATTTTTCAGGGAGGTGGAAAAATGGAAGTTGCAGTATACGCAGGCTTGCTTGCAGAATGGGATATGCAGGTATATACCGGCGCTATCAGCAGTTGTTTGAGGGTGATGTGGCATTGTTGCAAAGTTATGGTATTGAATACTTGAGGTTTGATCTTTTAAAATGCCCCACTTTTTTTTGCGGACCCTATTTTTTCCCAGGTTATTGGTTATCAATATTATGTAAACCGGGATGTTGTTATAATGTGCCGAATATGTCACAGAATGCCGCGGGATGTGGAGGGGTGGGACATTTAGGGTTGTGTTGCAGTTATAGTGGGGGTAATTTATCATATGATCGGCTGTGGGAAAATCTGGTGTAGATATCATGTGGATATTAAAATGTTTATTTAATAAATTGTAATTGTGAGCATGTATAGGGCCTCTCCCCGTCCCTCTCCGAAGGAGAGGGTGAGGTCGAGTGGGCGCTGAGAGGTAGGATTTGGTTGATTTGCATTTTGGTATTTTAAGGAATAAAGTTAGTGAGACGGGGACGTATCAGATGGGAAGTGTATACACCTATTTCGCAGACCTGTCTCGTGCAAAAAGCGAGATTCAGCCTGGAGGTAAATTGTGTTTGGGCAAGAGGATAATATTGCCGGTCGGAGACCTGCTTTTTATTGGTGGATTTAAGTCACGCTTCGCTAAGACTTAAACCAATGCTGGTTTCAACCTGCGTTGCAGACGATATGCGGGTTAGCGGGTCAACGAAAAAAAATATATATTTGCATGAATGAATTATAAATACACAATTATCAAGGCAATAGCAATTTATGTGATGGCCTTCTTGATTCATTTTTCTTGTTATGGGCAAGATCAACTACCCGGGTTATTGAACAAACTGCAAAAATCAGGCAGTGATTCGGAAAGTGCGCGGTGCTACTCAAGTATTTATTTTTACTACATGTATTCAAATGCAGATTCTGCCTATTCTTATCTCAATAAGGGATTGAAGCAGTTTACAGAAAGTAATTACCAATATGGTATTGCATCTATGACAAAGTACCTGGGTATACTGGATGCAAACCATGGGAACCTGGAAATGGCGAAAAAAAGAGAGCAGGAAGCCCTGGATATATTTAAAGAACTGAAAGACCAGAAAAACATCGGATTGACGCTTAACGAACTGGGCTCGATAGAAGGGCGAAAAGGAAATTATGATGTGGCCACTAATTTTTTCATTTCCGCCTTAAAAGTGAACGTAGATGCCCATGATGATGACGGGAGAGTTGTTTCATATACGAACCTGGGGATGATAAATGGTTATACCGACAACTTTGATGTATCGCTGGATTATTATAACAAGGCATTGGCACTTGTAAAGGACACCAATGAGGTAAGGGTGATCGGTAACCTATATATTAATATAGGTACCGTATATGGACGGAAAGGTGAATTTAAGAAGGCAGGTGAATATGTAGAAAAGGCCAAGCAAAAAGTTAATAAAACCGAGTTTGTAGATGTGTATATATATGCCCTGCTTAACCTGGGTATTGTGTATCAAAATCTTAATGATGATAAAACTGCGGCTGAATATTTTAATGAAGGGCTGCAACTGGCGAGGCAAAAAAATATGCCAAGTGAGGAGGCGCAGTTGACCATTAACCTGGCAACCCTGATAATGAAGAGTGACCAGAAAAAATCGATCGCACTATTAGAGGGCGCTTTGGTAATTGCGAAAAAGCTGAATAGCAAATCTCTTTTAGCAGATATATACTACAACCTGGTGGAGGTGAATAAAGGCCTTGGTAATGATAAAGTGGTAGCGCAATTGCTGGAGGAAGAGATGAATGTGAAAGACAGCCTGTATACCATAGAAAAAGCGAAAGAAATAGCCAATCTACAGGCTGTATATGAGCTGGAGCAGTCGAACAGCCAGATAAAGCAACTGAACCTGGGCCTGCAAAAGCAGCAGCTTAGAAAAGAGATCCTTATTGTGATCGTTTTAAGCCTGATCGTGATCGTGGTGTTTATTGGAATATACCTGACCAAGAAAAGGCAATTGTACAAGATCGTGTACCAACAGAAGGAAGAGCTGTTGAAATCGAACACGATAAAGGATAAACTGTTTTCCATAATAGGGCATGACCTGAGAGGGCCTTTAGGTAACATATACATGGTGATGGAATTCCTGGAGAGTGAAACGGACAAAGGGGAACGGCAGAAGACACTGGATATGCTGAAGACGCAAACACAATACGCGATCAATACCCTGGATACCTTACTGATATGGGGAAATTCGCATCTGAACGATAACAAGGCGAAGCCTGCATTGATAGATGTGACGGAATATATAAACAGGAGCCTACAACTACTGAATATTGCGGCGAAGCAAAAAAACATATCGTTTGTAAACAATATTGCGGCGGGTGAGCTGACAGAGGTGGACCCTAACCATTTTGACTTTATAGTGCGCAACCTGATATCTAACGCTATAAAGTATTCTTATAACGGGGGCACTGTGGAGATAGACCTGATAAAGGATATGCTGCCGGGATACAAAGTGTTTTCGATCACTGATCATGGGGTGGGTATCAGTGCAGAACAAATGAAAAAGATATTTGAGGCCTTAGGTACTTCAACGGCCGGCACTACAGGAGAGAAAGGCACAGGATTGGGATTGATGTTGTGTAAAGAATTTGCAATGGCCAATGGGGGTGATGTATGGGTGGAAAGCAGTATGGGCAAGGGCGCAAGATTTTATTTCTCTTTCAAATCGGTATAGTTTTTTATGCAAGCCCTTGCAGTATTATAGGCAAGTGAGAAATGTTGTGTAGTTACTTAGCTCATCCGCTCTGTTCTTTCTTTTGCTTGCCCAAAAGAAAGAACCAAAGAAAAAGGCCCTCCGGCAAAATGCTCCGCATGCCGAAGGGCTAGCTCTACGCTGAAATTTAGCGAATACAATTTAACGCTACCGCAGTTCGAGCGGGCAGTGATTGGGCTGCGGGAATTTTCTTTTGGGTGTGTTTTCTGCTAATTGTCTGAAGTATGATTTGTGTGACCTACCTACTGGCAGGCAGGTTTATTTGATTTCTATGAATGAGCTTTTCTTTATCTCGTTGCAAACACGATCTTTTTTTTGCTTTCTTTTAGTAGTTTTAAGATGTTATTTATTGTAAGGGCATCGTTATGCATAAATGTTATCAAAGGATGAATAGAGCAATGAGGGGTATAATCATTTTTATACTGGTGCTATATGTTGTGCCCGGTTATTGCCAGGTAAACAAGGACACCGAGCCCAAACCTTTTGTGCTGGGCGTGATCAACGAGATACAATCGAAGGTGCTGGGAGAAAAAAGGGTGCTGAATATATACCTGCCTGAAGGATACAGTAATGACGACACTACCAGATACCCGGTAATATACCTGCTGGACGGCTCTGCGGACGAAGATTTTATACATGTTGTGGGGCTGGTGCAGTACAACAGTTTTTCGTGGATAAACAGGGTGCCAAGATCGATAGTGGTGGGTATTGCCAATACTGACAGGAAAAGAGATCTTACATACCCAACAAGTATAGCCACTGATAAAAAGCTGTACCCGACAACGGGAGGATCTGCGAACTTTATTACTTTCATTGAAAAAGAATTACAGCCTTACATACAGAAAAAATACAGGACCAGTGCTTCGAAAACTATAATAGGCGAGTCGCTGGGGGGATTACTGGCAACTGAGATTCTATTTAAAAAACCTGCGTTGTTTGATAAGTACATCATTATAAGTCCGAGCCTGTGGTGGGATAATGGCTCATTGCTGAAGCAAACTCCTGAGCTGCTGCAGGCAAGCTATGGGCAGAAAACGGATATCTATATAGGTGTGGGAAAAGAAGGGCTGACACCGGGCGATGTGCCGCATGTGATGGAGGTAGATGCCAACCTGCTTTTTGAAAAGATAAAGAGCACGCAAAGTAAAAGTGTGCATGCTTATTTTGATTACCTGCCACAGGAAGACCATGCAACAATCAGCCACCAGGCGATATATAATGCGATTAAGGTTTTGAACGATGGGCGGTAGGCAGTCTGAACTATGATTTGTTTGATTTTATGATTGGGGTTTTCTTTGTTGCGCGTTTCAAACGCGATACCGCTAGCTCCTCGTTTGCAAACGAGGGCTGGCGAGGGAGAGCAGAGTATTATTGTATTCAATATATTTTGTAACTTTATTAGAAATCCTTTTTTATGAAACCCATCAAGTACATCTTTAGCATAGCATTGCTGATAGCAATTGCTGCCTCATTCTCTTCGTGCACCAAAAGTAATTATTACTGTGACTGCAATACCGGCGACACCGTGAGGCATAGTTACAACCTAGGCAGCATATCATATACTGATGCGACCAACAAATGCAATGCATTGAAAACACAGTATGGATGGGAGGCGTGCGGAGCAGTGGACCCGAAATAACTGTGGAATTCTTTTGGAATGTGTTTTCTGTTTCACGCGTTGCAAACGCGATACCGTGGAATCCTCGTTACAAACGAGGACTAGTGGAATCTTGCACTGCGATTAGCTGACTTAATCATTTTGCTTAGCTCATCCGCTCTTTACTTTCTTTTGCTTGCCCAAAAGAAAGTAACAAAGAAAAGGGCCCCCTCCGGCAAAGCGCTCCGCATGCCGAAGGGCTAGCTAGACGCTGAAATTTAGTGAATATAATTTAGCGCTACCGCAGTTCGTGCGGGCAGTGATTGGGCTGCGGAATTCTCTTTGGGGTGTGTTTTCTGTTTTTTTGTCTGAACTATGATTTGTGTGATTTATTTGATTTTTATGAATGAGCTTTTCTTTATAGAGCGTGAAATGCGAGGATTAGCGTGAGAATTGGGTGCAGAAATTGTTTGTAATGTTTTTGTATATTGTTTCATAAATTATACAAGAGGAGCCACCACTTATGAACCAACTAAATGATAAAATAAAAATCCTCTTTATTCCATTTTTGATCATCGCGGTAGGATGTATCGGAGGTTATACTTTTATACATTGGTTATTATTTATTCATTGGAATATTTTCCCGATTGAGGATAATATTTTGGAAATATTATTCCCAGCATTAGTCCCAATATTCCCGATTTATTATTGGTGGCAGCCGAGAGTAAATCTGATTTCTGAAAATGAAGGTAGTTTAGTTTATTTCAATGCATCGTTTGCTAATGGCAATAGATGGAGAAAGGGTAATCCCCGTATGGGGATACAATTTTTTGCCATCTTGACAATAGCAACTTCTACAATAATTGCTCAGTTCTATTTGGAGACTGCAACCGGTAAAATCACAAATCTTGAAAATGTAACTCAAATTAGCCAGCAGAAAGCAACAAAATATTATTCATTGGACAGTTGTTACATAGATAAAAAAGACAATGGCAAGAATATTTATGCAACAGTGAGCGGAAAATATAGTGATGGTCTTGAATATTCAATGTATCTAGTAATGCCGATATTTAATAAGGCTACTGACACAATACAACCAACGTCAAATGTGTGGCTTGGCATAAAGTATGGTAGACGCATTAGTAACAGAATAAGCCAAGTTGAGAAAGATGAGCAATGGAGAAAATTTATTAGGGATTGCGCAAACAATCTGTTTATGAAAAACATGCATGAATTTGTTTACTTGGAAAGAGTCGGAAATAACAATGATCATGACATATACATTTCTGCATTGAGAAAAAGTTGTAAAGGGAGTGGAGGGGATAATATCATTTTATTACCGATTAATAAACCATTTGAGGCCCGAAACGGACATAAATTTGTTTGGATATTTGGTTCTTTTGCTATCGGGTTAGTTATATTATTTATTATCCTCCAGTATTTGAAGTTTGATGAGATTGACTTGGAAAATTATAAAAAAAGCAGAAATAAGGTTTATTAATTCAAGAAGTGATACGGATAGCTGTCATTCAAGTTAAGCACATAAAAAATACCCCTCATTCTCTTACTTTTGTACCCAAATACGAATTATGCAATTAGCGTAAAAACCTTATAAATACACAATATGCAATTTGATCGCAAAAATTTGTCGGACGACCAACTGGTACATATATATAAAGAGCTTGTGCACCCGCGGATGATAGAGGAGAAGATGCTGGTGCTGCTAAGGCAGGGGAGGATAAGTAAGTGGTTTAGCGGGATAGGGCAGGAGGCGATAGCTGTGGGGGCGACTCTTGCGCTGGACAATGATGAATACATAATGCCGATGCACAGGAACCTGGGGGTGTTTACGAGTCGCAAGATGCCGTTTGACAAGCTGTTTATGCAATGGCAGGGTAGCAAGGAGGGTTTTAGCAAGGGGCGTGAACGTAGTTTTCACTTTGGGGCGAATGAGTATCATATATGCGGGATGATATCGCACCTGGGGCCGCAACTGGCTATAGCTGATGGTGTAGCGCTGGCGCATAAACTGAGAAAGGAACGTAAGATATCGCTGGCCTTTAGTGGGGATGGTGGCACGAGCGAGGGAGACTTTCATGAGGCGCTGAATGTGGCGGCGGTGTGGGGATTGCCGGTGATCTTTGTGATAGAGAATAATGGCTACGGACTGAGCACGCCGAGCAGTGAGCAATTTATATGCAAGCAGCTTGCCGACAAAGGCATAGGCTATGGCATGAAGGCCATAACAATAGATGGCAACAATATACTGGAGGTATACCGGGAGATGACGAAGGCGCGGCTATATTGCATTACGGAGCAGAAGCCGATACTTGTGGAGTGCATGACCTTCAGGATGCGGGGACATGAGGAGGCGAGCGGGGTAAAGTATGTGCCCAAAGAGCTGTTTGAATTATGGGGTAAGAAAGACCCGGTAGCTAATTATGAAAATTTCCTGAGGACAGAAGGGGTGCTGGATGATCATATAATAGCTGATATACGGGAGACGATACAGAAAGAAATAGAAGACGGAATAGCGAAGGGATTTGCAGCGCCGCATATAGTGCCTGATACCAAAGAAGAAGTGGCAGATGTGTATGCGCCAAACCTATTTGCTGCAGTGCCGCCGAAATTGCCGGCAACAGAAAAGAAATTTATCAATGCTATCAGTGATGGGTTGCGGCAGTGTATGGAGCGCTATCCGAACCTGGTATTGATGGGGCAGGATATAGCAGAATATGGCGGAGCGTTTAAAGTGACGGAGGGGTTTGTGGGGCTGTTTGGGAAGGAGCGCGTGCGCAATACGCCGCTGTGTGAAAGCGCAATAGTGGGTGCGGCGCTGGGGCTATCTATAAAAGGATATAAGTCGATGATGGAAATGCAGTTTGCCGATTTTGTGACGGTGGGCTTTAACCAGATCATTAATAACCTGGCCAAGATACATTATCGTTGGGGGCAAAATGCTGATGTGGTGATACGCATGCCTACGGGCGGCGGTGTGGGTGCGGGGCCATTCCATTCGCAGAGTAATGAGGCTTGGTTTGTGCATACGCCGGGGCTGAAAGTGGTGTACCCGAGCACGCCGGAAGATGCGAAGGGATTGATGATAGCTGCGATAGAGGACCCGAACCCGGTACTATTCTTTGAGCATAAAGCGCTGTACCGGAGCATAAGCGGTGCGGTGCCCGATGAATATTACAGCATAGAAATAGGCAAGGCAAGGGTGGTGAGCGAAGGGGAGGACATCAGTATCATTACTTATGGTATGGGTGTGCACTGGGCGATGGAATACGCGAAGAACCATCCCGGCATATCATTTGATATACTGGACCTACGGACTTTATTGCCGTTGGACTATGATGCCATAAGAGCATCGGTATTGCGGACGGGTAAGGTGCTGCTGCTGCATGAGGATACACTGACGGGGGGCATAGGCGGAGAGTTGGCCGCGTGGATAGCCGGAAACTGTTTTGAGAGCCTGGATGCACCAATAGTGCGTTGTGCGGGGCTGGATACACCGATTCCGTTTTCGATAGAACTGGAGCAGAATTTTATGGCAAACAGCAGGCTTGATGAGTGTGTGCAGCAGTTGCTGTCTTATTGATATTTTTTTGGTTATGATGATGCCAATTCGGGCATGGTTTGACTTTATATTTTTTCTTAGCTACATTCGTAAGAGAAAAAGGCGTCTATGAATATTCGGGTTGGTCATATTGGGTTGATTGCAGGAATGGCATTCGTGTTGTTTTCCTGTAAGAATGCCCCATCTAATAATCATGGGCCTATAGTGCTGGGGGATTCGTCGACGATCGTAACGGAAAATGACCCGCAGAAACTGAAGGACCTTGTCATAGACCTGCAGCCGGTGATACCTGAGCCGGAAAATAAAGATTCTGCTGAAGCAAAGACGCCAGTAACGGCTGCAACAGATACCAGTAAGAAAACAAAGGCTGTAGCCGCCTCACCTAATGTGCCGACCGCATTGCCTGATGTGGCAGGGCTTAAAGCGGAGTTTAAAGAAGTAACAGTGCTGGTGCCGGGGCTGAGTGCAAAACAGGCAGGCAGGACTAACCTGCAAAATGCCAATGGCGCAGTATATACATTTACCAGCGGCAACCTGAATGGCAGCACTATAAAATTGACCGGGAATATTACTAAAGTATCGCAGCGTTACCAATCTGTAGCGGTATTAAAAAATGAGTTGGGTACATTGCCGATAGATGCGCTGTCGACGACAACGGGATGGGAAGCACTGAAGGGAAGCAATAATCAATACAAGATCACAGATCTTGACCAGAAGTCGCTGGAGTTCCCGAATGTAAGTGCATCGGCTATACGTAGTGCGGTGATGAAGGCGG
Organism: uncultured Bacteroidota bacterium; assembly: GCA_903882965.1. Taxonomy (GTDB): domain Bacteria; phylum Bacteroidota; class Bacteroidia; order Chitinophagales; family Chitinophagaceae; genus Nemorincola. The sequence continues at coordinate 244 of CAIRZD010000276.1, read as the reverse complement.
CAAAACGCCATCGTTTCAGCAGGAGGAAGGTTGCGGAATGGGAAAACAGTGTGCACCGTGTAAGGGCTGTAAACCAAAAACCACTTTATATAATGCTGCGCTCTGTGATGTGGAAGATAGATGGCAAGGACGCTAACGGGAAGATTTTTTCCAAACAGATACGGGTGGATATGCCGATGTGATAAAAAATTAAAAAGCAAAAATTAAAAAGTAAAAGTGTGTTTAATATAAAATGGGGTTTGAT
>CAIRZD010000275.1 GCA_903882965.1 uncultured Bacteroidota bacterium | reverse complement strand
CACATCATGGAGGCATTTGGCCTGCCAAAAAGTAATGATGCAGAAAAGGTGGCACGTAAAGCCGCAATTGAAGCTGCTACTATATATGCGATCAAAGTGCCCTTTCGTACCATGCAACTTGCTTTCCAATCGTTTGATCTTGTAAAGGAAATGGCTGCAAAAGGCAATCCGAATAGTGTTAGCGATGCCGGTGTAGGCGCACTTTGTGCCCGGGCCGCAGTAAAAGGTTGCTACCTGAATGTGAAAATAAATGCACAAGACCTGAAAGAACATCCTGAAGTAAAACCGATCATAGAACAGGCTGAAGCTATAAATGCCGCCACTGATGCCAGGGAGCAGGAGGTTTGGAATATTGTTTTAGGTACAATGAAATAAGGTTGTGATTTAATTGTATATTTGTTGGGTACTGTTTTCTATAAAGTAAAAATAATGAATATGAAATCATTGACTTTTTTTGCATTCATGCTGGTAACATTTCTTTCTTTTAATACCCAGGCTCAGGAGCGTTTAATTGCTACTACGCCTGACCAGTCGCTTAATTTTTCATTAATCGGCAAGGTAGAGCATATGACTTCTCACCAGGAAGCCTGGATCAAAGTGGCGCATACCAATACCAGCACCACAAAAAATACACTCTCCAATTTCAGGCAAAATAAGATTGAGATCAGGTCAAATCATAACCAATCAAGCGAAGGCTATGATAAGTATTTGTACTCAATGGATCTGTACCAGGTAGATTGCAAAGCAAACAAATTCAGAGTTGTTGAATCTGATGATTATGATGCAGACGGCAAGTTATTATCAAAAGGAAAAACACCTGATGCTGAATGGATCGATATGATTTACCCATCCATTTTTGAAAAGGTTGGTAAAGTTGTTTGTAGTAATTAATTTTAATAACTATTTACTTCTTTCGTAATCCGTACTCCATTTTTCATTGTCCGGCATTAGTGCCGCGTTTTAAATAAGCCGCACCCGTCACCTTGTATTCTAAAGGTTTAATAGATATTATTAACTAAATTTTTCGTTTTTTTTATACCTGCAGGTTAATCCACTGGCATTATTTTTATTCTAATTGCTGAGTAAAACTTGATCATATGCTTTGCCAGGAAGAACTTTCGGAATATATAGAAAAGGAGATGCCTGAATTATCGGGTATGGGAAAGGGTGATAAGCCACAAAACGTATATGATATTGTACGTCACATGCTGAAATACACAAAATCACAGGTAATACAGCATAATCTCAATGCAGCAAAAAAATGCATGAACCTTGCTGAGCAGTTATACTATAAAGGCAATAATGCGATCAAAAATGCTATTGAAAATGTTTTTGTCTATTCTTTCTCCCATGCCTTCTTTCATGATGAAAACAAAAGGAAAGAAGTAATTGGTATAATTCCCGAGTCGTTATACAAGCTTTATAAAAGACAACTTGTTAACAGCCATTTATAGTAAATAGGGTAGTAATCAATAAGTTATCAAAAAAAATATTTTAAAAGCGTCCTAACATTTCCGGGCTTGCATACGTCTATGTATGTATGGGCACATTTGCCCGCGTTTATGCACAGCCCCTATTACCCTTTTTGAGCTGCTTGCAAACACTATCATGTTATAGACTTTATTTTTATTAATAATATGGGCCGCTATAGCGGCCCATATTATTAATAAGTTTTACCCAAAATGATGGCCGCATTACAGCCGCCGAATCCGGATGCTGTTTTTAATACATAATCAATTTTTGCTTGTTGTGTTTGCCGTGTTATGTTGATTGCTTTTGGCACTCCGAGGTCTGTATAACCGGCTGATGGTATGAGTGTTTGGTAGTATAGGCTTTCTAATATCATAGCGCTTTCCAGCACACCTGCTGCACCCAGGGTGTGGCCGGTATAACCTTTAAAACTATGTACTGGGCAATTTAACAACCCCGCATGATCAAATGCTTTAGCCTCCATTTCGTCATTAAATGAAGTGCCGGTGCCATGGGCTGAGATCATCCCTATTTGTGAAGCTGATATATTTGCTTCTGCAAGCGCACGTGTAATTGCGGCAGAAAGCTCTTCGCCCGTACGTGATGGACCGGAAATATGATTTGCATCATTTGAAGTAGCGCCACTCAATAATTGCCCAAGTGGTTTTCCCGTTTTTTTGGCTGACAGGATAATTGTAGCTGCTGCCTCGCCGGGAGTAATTCCTTTTCCTGCAGCATCAAAGGGCCTGCAAGGTTCATCTGATACTGCCTGCAAAGCCTGGAAACCATTAAGTACAAAACGGGAGAACCGGTCGCAGCCGGTAACGATAGCATATTTATACTTGCCTGCCTGCAATAAACGAAGTCCGTGCTGCAATGCCACAACACCGGAAACACAAGCATGGGAAATAATTACAGGCTTTGCACTGATACCATTCAGATCCGCTATAACCTTGGCGGAATGGGTTAGTAATACCCTTTCATCCGGTGCTTGCCCTAGTAATTCTATATTACCCTTTGTAGAAGCAAGTATGAACACAGTTTGCTTAAGGTCAATATTTTCATCAAGTGTATCAAGGGCTTTTTTTATAGAGCAGTTGGCAAGTTGTTCAAATGGAGTTAGCGATTGCTCTGATCTGGTTTGTGCTTCTATGGCTTGCCATTGCGCAGGGTCGAGCTTAGCAGCCATAAAGGGCATATTGCTTAGCCCTTTGTCTTCATAGCGTTTTATACCTATCCGTCCCATAGTTACAGCCTGCCAGTGGGCTGCTGTATCCATGCCCAATGATGAGATAATATTTGATGCTATTGCGTATACAGGTATCACTTAAGAGGCTGCTTTTTTATCGGGATCAACAAATATTTTGAATTCACAGTTTGCTATTTCTTTATTTCCGGCCATTACTTTCCCTTTTACCAGATGAAAATTCATAAGCGTTTGCTCAAAGGTAACTTCGGTTGTTATTGTTTCATTCACTTTTGGTAAAGCTATGATATGTACGTTTTTCAGTGCGGCAATATATCCCATAGGTATTGGCTTCCCTTCATGTATGGCTCTATATCCGGTTCCTGCCCCTGCAGTCTGCGCCATATTTTCAATTAAACCACCTTCTGTAAAAAAGCCATTATCCACTAAAACATTGTCGGGAGAAATGGCAAAAGTGGTCTTTGTATGCTTTTCATCAGCCAGTATCACTTCGCCTATCATAACAAATGGTGGCCGTTGGGGTATATAATATTGATCTTCCATTTAAAGCGAAAATATTCCGGTTTTTAAGAGATATTATTTGGCAATTTTTATAACAATATAAGCAACAACCGCCAGTAATAAAATTATTGCTATTGCCATCCAGGTAAAGTGGTCTGTTTTCAATGGCCTGCGCTTATGTTTTTTTGCTGTTATTGTTTTGCGCAGCTCATGTTTAAGTTTGTTTACAGCATTGAGGGTATCTCCGGTTTTCATGGTGCGGAGCCCTTCAATTGCGTCATTTTCCATTCCTTCTTCAGATAGCCAGTGCTCTATATCATGCTGTTCTGAAGGGGATAGTTTCCCTTCAAGGTAAGCCATGAGTTTATCCTCAGAAAGCTTTTCTTTTCCACCATCATTTGGGCCAAAGGGTGATATATATTTCTGGTCGCTCATAGCCGGCTTTTGCCCAGGGGCTTTGATAAAATTGTTTTCAGGTTTCTTTTCCCATTCTGGATAAAACTTTTTACCTGCATAAAGGTATAGCCGGTTTTAGCAATTATCTGCTCATAGCTATACTTCTTTAAGTAAAAAAGAACTATTGTTTTTCTTTGCTCTTCATTGAGCATATCTATTGCGTCTTCCATTTGTTGCAAAGTATGTTCACGCCATAGCAATTCTTCTTTATCAGTTTCTGATGCTGATATTTGTGCCAGTGTTGCCTCGTCTGCGTTATAGACTTTACTACGTAGTTGCTGCAGGCAATGGTTGCGCATTAGTACATATAACCAGCCTTTAAAGTTATGAATTTCTTGTTGTGGAAAATGGGTAAGCACTTTTTCAAACACCTGTTGCACCGCATCTTGTGCCTGGTTTTTATCTTTCAGGTATTTGAGTGCAACACCTAAAAGCAAAGCCGTATAACGAAGCAGAAGGTAACCGAGCCATTGGTTGTCGCCATCGGCCCGGTAATTTTGGAGCAACTCTTCATCGGTAAGGTTGGTATTCATAATAGCTGCCCGCAGGCTGTATCCGGTTGCAATTTACACTTCCATTTAGTAAAGACGGAAAAAGGCTGCAATTCCATAAAACTATTATAGTTAAATACCGGGGTATAAATAACTATCCCACACTTTTCAGGTGTGGGATAATTAACGCACAACAATATTATTTTGTACAAAAAATCAGAAAAAAGTTTTCATAGTGATAGGTCAAGGAGTTTAATGGAAACTAATGCAAATTACGTTCATCTTTTGTTACCCCACAACGTGTAAATGCGTGAATATTATTGCGTCTTTACGCAAAGGCAATTGCGTAAAGACGCAATTGCGGATAGTGTTTTTCACGGTGTTGAAATTTGGAAATAACACGCAAGGGATTGTATCTTTCACCTTCAAAATCAAATAGCAATCATTATGGCAAACCAGGCGAACCCAATGGTTATCACATTGGATCATTTTAACACAATGAGGGAGAATTTCAAACAGCATTATTTCTTAAGTAAATGCAATTCAAATTTTGGCGGGCAGGATATACAGATACCCTGGATTTCATTTTCTTTAGTAGTTGAAAACTTTATTAAATCCAACCAGGTAAAGCCTGATACAGTAGCGCTGCGCTTTGTACTTTGTTATGATTCAATGAAAAATGAATTGTATTTACGCCTGCAGATATGCACAATGGTGCCGATTGTCGGTAAGCCAAATGCTTTTAACCTCGATACAAAGAACTGTGCGTGGTATACGATAGCCAATGGGTCTATTGCGCCTACAGGGGTTACAGACCTATACGACCAAAACTATCTCAATAATTTTTATTATTGCGATGCCAACATATGCAGCCCCGACAGCCTGGTAAACCTTGCCTCTGATACTGCATCCGAAAAGTTTGTCCGGAACCTGGTATTTCCATGGACGGCTGAAATACAAAAGATACATGCCGATAATGCCGCGCCCGCAAACGCAACTATTTGTTTTGCAGCAGGTTCTCACGATAAATCTAGCCCTGTTTTGGATCACCCTCATGCATTGGTAATATACCTCCGCAAATATGACAGCACCCCGCTGCTTGACAATAAAGAATATCCATTGGAGTTTCAAATGAAAGCAGGGGATATGGGAACATTGTGCCCAACATTTTGTGGCGTTTATGTATTACCAACAGTTTAATTTAGGATATTGAAGTGAATGGAAAAACTATATTGCATTAATTGTGACGCTTTTATAATTTCGTTGTGTTAACGAAACAAAAGCATGTATTTTTTCTTTTTTTCTTTTTTTCTTTTT
>CAIRZD010000274.1 GCA_903882965.1 uncultured Bacteroidota bacterium | reverse complement strand
CGTAAAACAACTGAGCACTCAACTATTTTAGAGGGGTCACTTTACCGTGGAAAAGGAGGGTCACTTTGACGCGGAATGGTGGGGTCACCTTCGCGCGGAATTAGGGGGTCACTGTCCGCGTATTCTCCAGTACGGGGCCTAAAAACCTTTCGGAGATAGTGCGGTTCAGGCAATTTTACCAGGCGTATTCAAGCGGGGCCAATTTGCAAAGCTTAAAGGGCTATATGTACGATTATTACCACGACCAGTCACATTTTATCAGGGCATTTAAACGGTTCACCGGGTTCACCCCAACCGACCTTCAAAACAGCATGAACGAACTGGCAACCAAACATTATACGAGTTGAGTTCCGATTTGTACAATACATAAATTTACTGTTCTTCTACCTTTGCTTTTATAAAAACAAACAAAATGGAAAAGAACAATTTTAACAGCAGCATCTCAGCAAAGATCAGCGCAGTTGAGGCGATCAAAAAGATCAGCAACGTACCCGAGTGGTGGGGTATAACCTTCACGGGAAACTGCGAAAGACAAGATGATAAATTTACTGTAAAGATGAGTGGAGATTCTTTCTTCAACTTTACGGTAACGGAGATGGTTCCCGGTAAAAGAATTGTTTGGTTAGTTACGGATTGCAATATGCCATGGTATTCTGATAAAAAAGAATGGACTAACACAAGATTAATTTTTGACGTCAATGAAATTAACGGCGAAACAGAACTGACCTTTACCCACGAAGGCCTTACACCGGATGTCGAGTGCTACAACGACTGTGTACCTGGCTGGACCCATTGGATCAAGACAAGTTTATTTTCTTATTTAACTACGGGGAAAGGTGTTTTCAGGGCGCCAACCAAATAATTTCCTGCTGCCCCGGTTTTTATTGGCAATCAAAAAGCGATCAAAAATGACAAACAAAAATTACAAAACAGCAAATTGCATTGTAGAAATTGAGTTTGCAAAATCTCCAAATGATGTTTTTAATCATGTCACTGACCTGTCGAAATGGTGGCCGGAAGAATTTGAAGGAGAAAGCATCAAACTTGATACTGAATTTATATTAAAAACAGGAGATACGCATTATTCGAAAAATAAAGTAATTGAATTTGTGCCAAACAAAAAAGTTACATGGATTACAATCGAGAGCAAACGCAAACCGGACAACTATGATTGGGCCGGCACAAAATTTATTTTTGAACTAGCACCCCAAGGTAATAACACCCTGCTCAAATTTACTTACGATGGTATTGTTCTTGAGAATGAATCTGACAGATTAGTTCAGATATGTGACTTGACAATTAAAGAGCTGCTATACAACTTTATAATTTATGGCAAAGCAAAGTGAATTCGGGGTTAAGAAAGATTTCACGACAACCATTGAGCTTGAAAAAATCGATCGAGATGTTTTCAAAGCTATCACGGATGATGTGGCAAAATGGTGGGGTGGTAATGATCTTACAGGAAACAGTACAGCATTGAATGATGAATTTATTATTTGTCATCCAGGCGCGCATTATTCAAAACAGAAATTAGTTGAAATTATTCCAGACAAGAAGATAATATGGCTTGTTACCGAAAGCGAACTGAGTTGGCTTGAAAAAGACAAGCATGAGTGGACAAATACAAAAATGATTTTTGAAATTACTGTTGAAGGAGATAAAACCCTACTTCGCTTTACACATGAAGGTCTTGATCCTGAAAAAGAATCTTATTTCAGGTGTGCGCAAGGCTGGAATATGGTCATTAAGGGCCGGCTTTTCAATTTTATAGCTACTGGATAACATAGGCTTCATTTTTCCGAATTGGAGTAATATATTTGTGATTGCCGGCTTTTTACCGGTTAGCCCCGATGATCACAAATAAACCAAACAATATTGACGAGTATATTGCAAGGTTTCCTGCTGATGTTCATGAAAAACTTGAGCAGCTCAGGCATACTGTCATTAAAGCAGCCCCAAATGCAAATGAAACAATCAGTTACGGAATGCCCGCATTCACTTTAAATGGGATTTTAGTTTGGTTCGCAGCTCATTCAAAGCATATCGGTTTTTATCCAAGAGCATCAGGGATAGAAGCATTTAAAAAGGAACTCTCCATATATAAAAATGCAAAGGGATCCGTTCAGTTTCCATTTGATAAACCTTTGCCATTAAAGCTTATTACCCAAATTGTAAAGTTCAGGGTAGCAGAAAACCTTGCCGGGCAAAAAAAGAAAAAATGATTTTTTGAGTGGCTAAGCATTAGAAAAACACGACGAGCAGTTGCCCCATTAGTATTAAATATGCGCCGATCTTTGTTTGCAAAAACTGCATTATAGGTATCGCAAAAAACGGCACACAGGATATCAGCCAATTACCTTCGAGCTGTGGTATATCATAAACGGATAAAAATACAAAGAATAAAAAAGGCACCATCAAAATAAGGTTTTTCTTTATGAAGTCCTTTTCAAAGTAATAAAACACAATAAAGATTATCAGTGAAATAAATTCTATAACCATCGTGTTTTTTATCCATCTGTTTATGAACGTCCATTTGTGATAAAACATGCCGCCATCTGTATAATAAGGCAAGTCCAGAAATATTTTTGAACTTGTATTTCTTGCCCATACATCAAAATGTTTTTGTAAAAATTGGAAGTAGGAAAGATTAAGTTCCCCTGGATGATTTTTTTTATATTCGTTCACCTCGTCAACGGTTACGTGCCACTTATTCGCACGTTTGTTGGGGTTATATACTTCATAATAGGTATTTATTTCACCCCATGTGGTAGTTGCATTTATTCTTTTACTTCCTACATACATATGGCCTTTGTCTTCAAGCATTAGCTTGCCATATGTTTGGTAGCCCGGAATATGATACAGAGCAAAGCAGGAAGTAAAAACAACAATAAACAATAGGGTGTTTACTATTCGTTGTTTTAATAACACACTTTTGTTCACTAAAAAATACAACAGTATACCCGGTATATAAAAAATTGCGATCGGCTTAATTGTAAATGCAATAAATACCATCAACGATGCTATTACAACCTGCTTATAATTTCCTTTGTTCAATAATGCCAGGATAGCCAGCAAAATAGCCAGGCAGTGGGCTACATCCGGCAATGCCCGCCAAACGGAGGAGCTGCTGAAATACGCGAAAAATACCATTCCTAAATATTTTGTTTCAAATGCGATATTTTCAAAACGATCAAATATTTTTAAAATAACAAAGCAGCAGGCCACATAACACCCTGCTGAGAAAAATTTCATCACAAAAAAAGCATTGATCGGAATCAGTTTCGAAACGATAAATAAAAGACCGGTATAGCCGAAAGACATGCCTTGAGCTAATGATTGGTAAAAGCCATAATGATATAGGTAATCTAATTCTGTAAAATACCCAGGCTCATCCCCAAGCATGATAGAATTTATGGGATGGGCTTTTAATGAAACCAACATAATAATCCCAACAATTAGCCATGAAAATATTTTTAAATAACTCGCAGGCAATTGTGGAAATAAATATTTTTTCATGATAAACAAAATTACATTTTTAGTTTCAGGCAAAGAGTAACAACAGGTAACTGTTGCTATTTCTTTTTCAGGAAAAAATAATCAAACCTGAATTTTATATGCCTGTATGCGTGCCTTAGTGTAGTAATGAATATATTATTACTTTCTCTCCAGAAATTTCGTTTCGTGGTGCTGGGCTCGTCTGCGGAATTCAATTGGTCAAATATACCTTTATGATCTTCATAGTAAAGCGCTTTGCCTTTCTTTTGCAGAAAAGAGATCATCATAAGGTATTCGGTTACATCTACATTTTTGCCCTCTGTATACCTGCCGTATTTTTCCAGAAAATTGCTACGCCGTAAATGTGGGTGGTCACTATATAGATAGTATTTTTTATAGCCCGGGTGCATTGTTTTAAATTCCATTTCAGACAGGCCCGGAGCTATGGGTTTCAGGTATGGATATTTGAAATAAGAGTAAAACCTTACCATATCCAGGTCGCTACGCTCATTCATATACTGCAATGCTTCCTTCAATTTGGAAGGGAATATATCTTTAGGTACAAAATCCTCTTGTACATACAGAGTGTAAGGTGTATTTACAGAATCCTGGCCTTTATTAATATTATTACCGAGCCCTTTGTTTTTTGGGGTTGTAATTAGCCTGAATGTATATTTAGACTGTAGGTCTTTTATTTTTTGTAAATGTTCGGGACGGCTGCCATCATCAGACACTACAATATCTCCAAAATGACAATTTAGCTCTTGAAACACCTGCAGAAGACGTTTCAATGAACGATTCCTGTTATAAACGGTAATCAGTAGAGTTACATCAGGAAATAAAAATTGTTCGTTCATAGTTTTGATCAGATGCTTTTCCTCAGGTTGTGAGCATATCCCACTTCGCTGATATAATTTGTGAGTTTATAGTTGTACAAAGCCATCTTACATTTGTTGTAAAAATCTACAAATATTTTCGATTTTCACAATTTTCAATAATTATCTCATAAATTTCACCTCCCAAAGACATTTCACCCATTTATATTTAAGATATAATGCCCGCATGAATACAAACAAGGGCTTTTTACTCTGGCGCCAGCTGGCACGGTTAAAAGTACTTTGTTCTTCGGTTGAGTTCTTATGTTCGAATAATGTTGAATAATCATCGTAAAAAAGCCCTTTTCCTTTTCTTTGTATGTAGCGAATAGACATGTTATGTTCTGAAATATTGCCATCAATACCTTCCTGGTATCGTCCGAATTTCTCTAAAAAATTACTCCTGCGAATGTGTGGATTATCACTATACATAAAGAAATTGAGATGATTCATATTCCATGGGTTGTAGATCGTTTCCGAGAACCCTTTGCCAAATGGCTTAAGGGTAGGGAAGCGATAGAATGACCAGAAACGGATGTAATCAATCTCACTATTTTTATTCATTATTTCCAGCGCATCTGCCAAATGTGGCGGGAACTGATCCGCAATTTCAAAATCTTCCTGTATGTATAAAGTATAAGGGGTTTTTACAGCATCCTGCCCTTTATTTATACAATTAGCAAATCCTTTATTAACAGGTGATGTAATAAGCTGAAAATTATATTGCTGCTTTAATAAGTTCAATTTTTCTAAATGTTCAGGCCGGCTGCCATCATCAGATACTACAATATCATCAAACCGGCAACCCAGATCACGAACCCTGATTAGTAATCTTTCAAGCGATTTACTCCTGTTGTAATGAGTGATCAATAGTGTTACACCCGGAAAATAAAATTGTTCATTCATAATTATATATCAAGTTGTTTCCCGTTAACGCAAATATTTTACATCCCAGGTACATTTTATCCATTTATACCTTAGATAGATCAGGCGTAGTAATCTGATAAAGATATTACCACTTTGCCGCCAGTTAGTTCCTTCCCTCATAGTGCTGGGCTCATCATCTGAGTTCTTATGTTCAAACAATGCAGTATAGTCGTTGTAAAACAATCCCTTGCCTTTATGTTGTAAAAAAGAAATTGCCATTGAGTAATCCGTCAGATCACCTTTGATACCTTCTTTATAACGTCCGAACTTTTTAAAGAAATCACTTCTCCGCAAATGAGGCGTATCACTATATTGGTAAAATTTAAGATGGTTCATATCCCAGAACCGGTATTTCATTTTTGAATAACCTTTGCCATAGTTTACTAAGCCGGGGTAACTATCTAAAAATGCCCAGAAGCGAATATAATCAACAGTTTTATCATCATTCATGAATTGTAGTGCATCCTGTAGTTTTTCAGGAAAAATAGCTGATGGCACAAAATCTTCCTGTACGTAAAGGGTATAGGGTGTATTAACTGCGTCCTGGCCTCTGTTCAAATTGCGTCCAAGTCCGCCATTCTGTGGTACAGTGAGCAGGCGAAATGAATAAACTGACTGTAATGACCTTATCTTTTCAATATGTTCCGGCTTGCTGGCGTCATCTGCTACAATGATCTCACCAAAGAAACAATCCAGGTCTTTAAAATGACTAAGAAGCCTTTCAAGAGAACTGCTTCTGTTGTAGTGAGTGATCAATAATGTCACTGACGGAAAAGAAAACGTATTGCCCATAGTTATAGTTTCACTAACGTTTAAATTTCAGGTTTTGACCGATGAATGTTTTCATTTCAGAATATCCGAGTGATAGTATGCCGGGAATAGTGTAATCGAGCGTTTTTTTCAATTGGTAATTGCCGTAAATTATAGCGGATAATGTTACTAAAAAGTACGATAATGCAATTCCATATAATCCCGGGAATTGTATTCCGGTTATATTTTTAAACATGTAAATGCCTCCAAAATTCACTACAACTTTCACTACCAGCATTATGATCACTTTGTAAAAATTCACTTTTGTTCTGTGTGTCATATCAAGCGCAAGCCCATTAAATCTATCTATAGGGTACAACAAAGCTATGATCATGAAAAGGCGAAAAAGATTGGGTGCGATACTGCCATGGTATTGGGCACCGCCAAGTATATTAATCGCAATATCTGAAAATATCAATGCCCCGATAGTTAAAGGGATAAACGCAATAGTGAGCATGCCGGAATATTTTTTGAAAATGTACGTCACCTGGTGCATGTTATTTTTATTATACGCAATTGCCATTTCAGACATGCCGGTGGTAGTAAATGTTCGTAATGGTAATTCGATTATTGGCAATAGCCGTTGCGACAAATTGTAAATAGCCACTGCCGCAGGGCCTAATAAATAATTGATGATCCAAGTATCAGCATTACCAAGCAATACGGAGAAGCTTGTGGTACCGAAAGTATATTTACCGTAATGAAATATTTCCATTACACATTCCCTTGTTTTACTAAATATGGTCTTCATGCCGGCCATATTGCAAAAAATGCCTATCAGGCTGGATAGAATGTTAGTCAGGAAATTCCATAACAACGCATTCTCTAGTGTCATTTTATGCAAAAGAATAAGTGCAACGAATGCTACGATAGTAGACAGACTATTCACAGTTCTATACCAAAGCATTGTTCCATATCTTTCTTCAGCTTGTAGTTTCCAGAAGATGACATCGGCAGGAAGAGAACTAAGATAAGTGATACCTACCCATTGTATACAAAGTATTGTTTCCTTATCAGTAGTAAATGGCAGGAAGAATAATGCTCCTGCGTTTGCGATAAGTACAATTGCAGTAAGCAGTATAGCGATAAACCATACTGATCCCAATACTGTTGCTGCTCTTTTTGCATCGGTGCCGGCATAAAATTTCACTGTTGCTGTTGCAAGAAAACCATACCTTGATGCTTCACATAATGCTACAAAAGATTGAACGATATACCACATACCTGTATCATTCATAGGTAGGAAGTGGAATAAAATAAAAGATGTAGCAATGCCAATGACAGCATTAAATCCATTGCCGGATAGTACTAAAAAGTGTTTGTTGTAGAATCTTGACAATTTCAATTTCCCCATCTTATATATTTAGCACGTTACAATTAGTGCGGTGAAAATAATAATTTATGTCCAACTCTTCATTTACTTTCAAAAGAGGTAACAAATACAGGTGTTTCTGTTACTTCAATATCTATTTTGCCATTCTTTGTTTTTTTCGTTACTAACCTCATATTATCGCTTCCGGCAGTGGGTGTATATATATACGCATTGGTTGATTTTCCCAGGTCAAGTGTATAGGTTTCTGATCTGCTCTCCTCGTCAGGTATAACAAGTACATACATACTTGCATTATTATAAATATACCTGTCCACAATTGGGTTTTTATTAATAGTCTCTTTATATGTGTATTCACCAAACAATTTATTCGTTTGAAAAATATAGTCAGCTGCAGGCCTGCGGCTTCTGTCTTTATTTATGAGGCCGCTTGTAGCATACTTTGTAGCATTATCAGGGTTGTCATCATATAGTTCATAATAGAAAACTTTCTGTATACCTGATTTGGCGTAAAGCAGGCTTGTTCTTAATATCCAATTTGCTTCTGTTTCCAGAGCATTCTTGTCATTTATTTGGGGGGCTTTTTGAGGGCTGTTTGGATTTATATCATATCCTGCCTCTGTTACCCATACAGGCATATCACCCGCATATTGATGCGACATTTGAATAAATTCATTAGCAAACGAATCGGCCATAGCAGTTTCAGGGGCAACACCGGTTGTTTGTTTCTTTGAAGGATCCGTGCTTGCATCATTTGCATAAAAGTGGTAGTTTATAATATCCCAGGCAAGATCTACGGAACCATCTGGTTTATAACCCCTGTATTCTTTGCACCAGTCTATCATACCTCTTACGTAATCTGTTGTTGGGTTAGCTTGACCGGCCATTACCACTTTCATAGTTGGGTCTGCATTTTTAATGCCAACACCAGGCCCCATTTTATTTTTATTGCCATCATAAAACGCCGATAAATTAGCCGCATACTCACGGCCTGTCTGGTATGCTTTCCGGCCTTTCCACCACTTGTCACGTTCATTATCACATTCTATATAACTGATGAGATTTAATCCTACGCGAACATTATTTTCCGGTTCCATTGTTAATAGCGACCGATCAATCTTTTTATTATTTCCATATCTTGCCGCATATTGAAAGGCAACTTTTGCCTGTTCTATATATGAAAGCGGATCGGATGGGTCCTTGCCATAGCGCAAAGGTGTGTTCTCACCATCTTGTTTATCTTTCGGATATGTTGCAACCATCCATGGTGGTATTGTTTTTAAACAAGCCAGTACTTCTATATTCTGAGTTTTACACCATTGATAAATAGTATCATAGTTCCAGCCGCCGTTATATGCCGGGTTAAAACCATATTTGCCTTCTGTTGACTCCAGTTTATCCCAATCCATATAATGGCGAAACCCTGTAAAATTTTTAATTGCCGCGAGGCGCGAAGGGTCTAATTGCCTTGGGTTTTCAGGGTTTTCAAAATCCCATTCAAAAGCATTTATGCCAAAGAAGTTCTTCAGCGGAACCGGTTTTATTTTCGCCTTAGATATTGGTGAGGGTGGGGTATAGGGGCCATAAAATTCTATTTCACCCGGGAAATTACCCCAGCTATTTATTACGAGGTAGCGGATATTGGTCACTGGTTTGTCTAATGCAAAAATATCCGGTTTTTTAGGATCAGGACCATTCCATGCATTATATCTTAGCCCTGTGAAAACAGCAATTGGTATCTTTTGCCAATTATCAAGTATGGCATATATGGTCATTGGCTGTTTTTCGTTTGAGCCTTCCCAATCAAAAAAACAAATGCTGTCAATGGTCATTTTTTCTCCGGCTAAGATGGGGTAATAGGCGTCATAATTATCTAAAACAGTTCCTGCTCCTGTATAAAGTTTGTCGTATTGATATCCATTAAAAAGTTCGTCAAGGCCTTTTGTAGTATTGTTTAGCTGGTACCACCTTTTGGGGTCAATAGTTATTTTGCCGGGCCTGTGAAAATCATGGGTATCATTTTGAGAGCAACCTGTAAGGCAGCATAAGATAAGAATGAAAGTGAGGAAAGGTATTCTCATAATTAGTGTTTCAATAATGATATTTAACGATTTCCATACCCCATACGATGTGCCCATTTTTCAATAAGATCTTTTACAGATGGGTTTGCAAATGCAATATCGCGTATTTTAGCCCGTATGCCGTTTGTTGCAGAAGTATAGCCTGTTAATACTTTTATTTTATAAGAATCAATATTGTCGGTGTTATTGATCTCTATCCGCGGTATTTGGAACCTCTTTACTGAAGGGTATAACTTTCCGGAATGAACAGTGTATGCGGATGAATAACCGGCAATTTTTAGCTGATCGATAACTGCTTTATTATAGATGCCATACGGAAATGCAAAAGAATCTACAGGCTTACTCAAATTTTGTTCAATAATATTTTTGCTAAGTGTAACTTCCTTTGTGATTGAAGGGATATCTAAATGGGTCATCCGTGTGTGCGTATAGCCATGAGACTGGATAGTCCAGCCGTTAGATGACAGCTCCCTGATCTCAGACCATGTAAGTTGCCGGTCATGTTTTACAAATTCAAAATCGTTTTGGTTATATGAATTGCCAATGAATGAAGTAGATAAAAACAAAGTAGCTGTATAACCATAATCAGAAAGGATACCAAGTGCATGCTTGTGTAAGGAAAAATACCCGTCATCAAATGTGATCAAAACATGCTTGCCGGGAGTCTTTTTTTTATGAAATAGCAGATCATTTAATTCTTCATTTGTAACAGTTTTATATCCTTCTTTATGCAGCCAGTTAATTTGTTCTTTAAATGCCGCCAACGAAACAGAAACATTATGAGATGAATTGATATTATCAGTATCGTCAATTGCATGATAATTCAAAACAGGTATTCCGGAAGCAGCCATAGTATAAATTCAATAGGGGAAAAATACTATCTCTTGGCCAGATAACATAATCTTTGTTGTGTTATATAAATGTATGGTCAAATAGGGAGAGAGAAACTAAATGTACTTCCCTTCCCATATTCGCTGCTTACTTCAATTTTGCCGGCTTCAGCATCAATAAATTCTTTAGATATTGCAAGCCCTAAACCTGTGCTGCTTTTTTCAAGCCCGCCGGGTACTTTGAAATAGCGATCGAATATCCGTGATAAGTATTTTTCTTCAATGCCAATGCCAAAATCCTGTACAGAGAAATATACATGGTTGTTTTTCAGAAATACTTTAATGATCACACTGGTTCCTTCCGGTGAATATTTAATAGCGTTGGTCAGCAAATTGATCAAGACCCATGATGTTTTATCTTCATCAGCAATTACCTGGGGCAAATTATCGGGATAATCAATATCAAGTTTTATTTTTTTCTGTTCTGCCTGTACCTGTACTGCATGTGCGGAATTGGTAATTATATCTTTAGGGTTTACTTTTTGAAGCTTTAACTGGATGTTGCCGGTTTCTATCTGTGTCATGTTAAGTAATTCTCCTGTTATTCGTAACAGCCTGTCGGCATCTTCATCAATATTAGTGATCAGTTCTTTTTGTTCTGTATTTAAGCCACCTACACGGTTATCGTTAATAAGGCGCGTACTCATTTTTATAGCTGATATGGGTGTTTTGAGTTCGTGGGAGATCGTTGCAAGCAGGTTTGTTTTGGAAATATCCAGTTCTTTAAATGAAGTAATATCTCTGAGGGAGAATACTTCCCCAATATTTATCCCGTCATTGTATACGGTGCGATAGTCAACTGAGAAATAACTTTCTTTTTTATCTACTATGATCTTTAGCGGTTGGCGTTTAGCATTTTTTTGCAGCACGGTGCGTAAAAGATCGTTGTGCAAAGCTACATCCGGAGAATATTTTCCAGTGATCTCGGTTTCTTTCAGGTTGAATAGTTCTTCGGCTTTGTGGTTAATGAAGAGTACTTTGTTATTTGCATCCAGCCCAATTACCGCATCTTCCATCTGGTTGATGATCGTCTCCACGCGTTTTTTTTCAAACATGATCTTAGACAGGTTGCTGTGCTCATATTCATAGAGTTTTTTTGCCATTAAATTAAACGCGTCAGCCATTTCGCCAAACTCATCTTTATTATCTATGTAGATCCGTTGGTCATAGTTTTTTTGCGCAATCGCCTTAATACCTTCTGTCAGTAATCTTATCGGGCTGGCAATATATCCGGGGAAATTAACCACAAGGGAGAAACTGATCAGTATAAGAATTGTGGTGAGCATTGTAAGCCAAAGTTTTGCATTTGCTGCGGTAGCAAGTGCATTTGCATTTTTCTGCTCAAGGGCTTTCTGGTTCAGTAAGTAGATATCATAGATCTGTTTGTTTATTTTGTGATAAGTGCCTGGATTCCTGTTGCCCTTCTTTATAGCTTCAAAGTAATATCGCAGTTCTTTAGTGGCTTCACCTTCTCCCGGCTCCGTTATGTTGTTTTCCTGGGCTTTTAAATTTGTTTCAAATTTTGCAAGCGCGGTAGTGCTGCTATCTATTTCGTTTATGGCATCCGACATTTCACTACAGTAACGGATGGTGTTATAGTTGGCAGTTAATAGCTTTTCAGTTTTTGAAGAAAGTAAATTAATGAAAACAATAGCCATTATACTCACCGTTAATAATAACGCAAACAAAACACCGATACCTGCTGCGATCTTTGATTTTATGGATACGGCCATGATCAGGACATTATAATTAGGTCAATACTATTATTAGATAACTTTTTCAATAACTGGTTAAAGACGTTTGTAGCCATGATTATTTCTATGAGGCTTAAAGTTGGTTTACCAATACACACGGTTGTAATATTTTTTTCTTCAGCAACCTGTATGATAGCTGTTGCCACTTTAATATCCTTTAGCCTTATGACTTCGGCGCCCAGTTCTGTAGCCAGTTTAAAGTTATTAATTAAATGTCTTTGTTTGTCAAGAGGTATTTTATTCGGGTCTTCATTTGGCGTTTCGACATATAGCACATACCACTGTGCATTATAATAACTTGCCAGCCTTGCGCATTTACGGATAACTATTTTTGAGGTTACTTCATTACTACTGATGCAGGCAAGTATCTTTTCATGTTTGAAAGATACACTCCGGGGTATTTCTGTTTCTACTTTCCGTTCTATTTGACCGGCTACTTCTTTCAGGGCCAGCTCACGAAGCTGGAGAATACTATCAGACTTAAAGAAATTTTTAAGAGCAATTTCAATTTTTTCAGGGGTATATATTTTTCCTGCTTTCAGCCTTTCTATAAGCTCGTCTGCGGTAAGGTCTATATTCACTACCTCATCTGCCATTTTCAATACTTTGTCCGGTATCCGTTCAGATACCTCGATACCGGTAATGGTTTTTACTACATCATTAAGGCTTTCTATGTGCTGGATATTTACAGCACTGATCACATTAATACCGGCGCCGAGTATATCTACTACATCTTGCCAGCGTTTTTCATTTTTGCTGCCAGGTGCATTTGTATGTGCTAATTCATCAACCAATACTACATCCGGATGCGCATTTAAAATACCCTGCAGATCCATCTCGTCTATTAATTTGCCTTTATAAAATGCAGAATAACGGGATATAGCGGGTATGCCTTCCAATAACGCAACTGTTTCTTTACGGCCATGTGCTTCAATAAAACCAATCTGTACATCAATGCCGTTTAGCAGCAACGCATGTGCTTCCTGCAGCATCCGGTAGGTTTTGCCAACACCTGCGCTCATACCTATATATATCTTGAACTTGCCCCTTTTTGATTTCTTTATGAGGTCGAGGAAATGTTCTGCATTCTCATCCTGAGTTATTTCCATTTACGTATAATTTATGAGTATTGGAGGTGCCATTTATGAAAATGTATTTTCATTATGTGCTGGTTTCTTGAAAAATCTAGTGTCGATATTATCTGGATATTAAAATTGTTTTTTGATAATTTAAAATAGTGTGAATTTATAATGGTCAATGTGTTTTTAAATGAATGCTAAATACATATTGCATTAAAGTTTGTTTTCTTTTATCGTGCTTAAAGTTAGATAACTATAAAGTTAATGGAGCGTTAGTGTACACACTTATTTTAACGTCATGATAATATTTTTGAGTATTATACAAAAAGTGGCGAGCCAACCTGGCTGCGCCACCTTTTTTTTAAACACACTATCAGCATTTTAAATCATTTAGCTATAACCGGAATAGTGCTGCGAATATTACTCGGTTTTCTGAGCGCTCAAGGTCAGGTGCCCAACCTCGAGTTAGTGGAGTATAGGTGTACCCGCTTGGTGAAGTAACGCCACCAGGCCCGGCAAAGTAACCGACACTGGCTTCGCGATGCACCCATTCTGCTTTGAATTCTATACTTTGATTTGGCGTCCAGCTAAAACCGAGGGAACAATCCCAACCGGTGAAAGATTGTCCGGGATTTTCAGTAAATGGATGTGTACCGATGGTACCACCATTTTGGGTTGGGTTGTAAGGATTTGGAAAACCGCTTGCATCGCCCGTAGGTTCAAGAACTAGGTAACGTCCCGGATTGGTCATCCATCCACCGCCGCAATACAGCCCTAACTTGTTTTTGAGGAACCATATCTTATTGTACACCATCCAGCTTACAAAGTATTGCGCGGGATTAGTTATAGGGCTACTGTTATTAAAGCCATTAACCCCATCACCTTTTTCAAAGCCTACATCTCCTGTGATTGAGAAAGCCATCCTGCTCACACCTGTTTTTTTGCCCGGCCGGTTATAGTACCTGTACAAAAAGCTATTGTCGGAGTGAAACCTGTGCCTGCCTATCAGGCCGGCAGCATCAGTGCCCCAATAGTCATTGGTCAGCAATTTAAGTTTCTCGCTTGGCCTCCAGGTAACATTACAGCCAAGACCGGGCAATGCATTGAACATGCCATAACTCTGCCAGCCGTTAATGATCCATGGTTCTATCTTTAAGGATTTGCTCACAAACATTTGTATCCTGATCCCGTTAAAAAACCACGGTGTATTGTCGGATGTATAAGATGCCTGGTATTCCCAGTTCTCCTGTTGGTAGTATGAATTAAGGCCTATGTATGACATGAATAAACCGCAGTCAATGTTCATCCCACCGTAAAATATATTTTTGAAATGATACCCTGCATATGCTTCATCGAGGTAACGATATGCATCAGCAAGGTCATACTGACCACGATATGGGCTCAGGTCATTTCTTGGCACAACTTGCGAACGGGTTCCGAATTGTGTCATTATTCGCCCGCGTGCATCACCATAACTAAAATCCCCTCCGATGTTTATCGCCGAAATGACCATTTCATCATTGCGGGATAGGGCAGTGGAGCCTACAACGGTATGGTCTATAGGGTTATTAAATGAATGCGTGGTATTGCAATCGATCAGTATACTGGGTGTGAAGTATGGGATATGAAATACAGAAGAATCTCTTCTGTCATTACCATTTTCCCAGCTCAGATCATACCCATCCCAGGTTACTTTTTCCGGTGCCGGCGCTACCACATCTCGAGATTGCGTACCATCATTTGGATTAACTGATTGTGCATTAGCTTTTTGAGTAAGCATTAAGGCCGCTAATGCCATCAATGCTATTTTTGTTTTTCTCATCTTTTTTGTTTTTTGAGTGTGTTTAAATTGTTATTTATTTAAGGTTATCTAAGTCGATATTTAGTTTCAAAACATTTACGCGCTCCGGACCCATGCCTAACATCGGGCCATCAATATGCGCTTTTACGAGGGCTTCAACTTTGCTTTTATCAAGGCCACGCACCCTGGCAATCCTTGTTGCCTGTACCTCAGCACCCTCAACACTAATGTGGGGGTCAAGGCCGCTGCCGCTGGCAGTAACCATATCTGATGGTATATCTGCTTTATTGATACCCGGGTTATGCACCGTAAAAGTATCAATTGTGGCTTGTACCTGCAACAGGTAATCAGGGTTATCCGGGCCTTTATTACTTCCACCAGATCCAGCAGCATTGTAAGCTACAGCTGATGGGCGTGACCAGAAATACTTATCATCTGAAAACTTCTGACCGATGTTCTCATAGTAGTATTTGCCCTTGTTGTCTTTTATGGTAATACCTTCTCCTTTGTTTGGCCCTATCTGAGCAATTGCCCATATCACAGCGGGGTAAACCCCGGAAAAGAACAGGATGCAAACAATGGTGAGTATAAGCGATGGAATTATTTCTTTTTTCATTTTATTCAATTTTTACTTTTTCGTTATTACATAAAAAATGCTACAGCGAGGTCAATCAATTTGATACCCACGAACGGAACAATTATGCCACCGAGGCCATACACCAATAAATTCCTTCGCAGCAGTGCACTTGCACCTATAGGTTTATAAGCGACTCCTTTCAGTGCCAGCGGTATCAGCATCGGGATGATGATAGCGTTGAAGATGATGGCCGATAGAATGGCGCTTGCAGGGCTATGCAGGTTCATGATATTGATACGTTGCAGGGCCGGTATAGAGGTTATGAACAAAGCAGGCACAATGGCAAAATATTTAGCTACATCATTAGCGATCGAAAAGGTAGTTAATGTGCCACGCGTCATCAGCAGCTGCTTGCCTATCTCCACTATTTCAATGAGTTTGGTAGGGTCGTTATCAAGGTCTACCATGTTTCCGGCTTCTTTTGCTGCAGACGTACCACTGTTCATAGCTACACCAACATCTGCCTGAGCCAATGCGGGGGCATCATTAGTGCCATCGCCCATCATAGCTACCAGCTTGCCGGTGGCCTGCTCTTTACGGATGTATGCCATTTTATCTTCCGGCTTGGCTTCTGCTATATAATCATCAACGCCTGCCTTCTCAGCAATATATTTTGCTGTAAGGGGGTTGTCGCCGGTTACCATTACTGTTTTTACCCCCATTTTCCTGAGGCGGGCAAAACGTTCCTGAATACCGGGCTTGATAATGTCCTGCAATTCTACTACGCCCAGTACTTTATCATTGGCAATCACTACAAGTGGTGTGCCACCGTTTGCGGCAATCTCTTTTACTTTATCTCCGGTTGCTATAGGAAACGAGCCCCCTGATTTTTCAACCATTGCTTTGATCGCGTCTGTTGCCCCCTTTCTTATTTTTATTCCGTTGGCAAGATTTACACCACTTGATCTTGTTTCTGCTGTAAAGTTAATATTGTGCAATACCTCAGAGTTGTAGTTGTCAAAATTTTCATTTGTGGATGTGGACTCTGCCTGCAATTTTTTACCTAGCTCCACGATAGATTTACCTTCAGGTGTACTATCAGATGTAGAACTGAGGATAGCTGCTTGTATCATTTCATTTAATGAAACGCCCGGGGCACTATAGAAGTTTGTGGCTTTACGGTTGCCTATTGTTATAGTACCTGTTTTGTCAAGCAATAAGGTATCAAGGTCTCCTGCTGTTTCAACAGCCTTACCTGATTTCGCAATAACATTTGCCCTTAAGGCCCTGTCCATGCCTGAAATACCAATTGCGGATAACAAGCCCCCGATAGTAGTAGGGATCAGGCATACAAACAATGAGATGTATGCTGATATAGGTATGGGTGTTTTGGCATACGCTGCAAAAGGCTGCAGTGTGATACACACAATAATGAATACCAGTGTAAACCCTGCGAGTAATATGGTCAATGCAATTTCATTGGGTGTCTTTTGCCTTGAGGCGCCCTCTACCAGAGCGATCATCTTATCGAGAAAACTTTCACCGGGTTCGGTTGTTACTCTTACTTTTATTTTATCAGATAACACTTTGGTGCCACCGGTTACTGATGATTTGTCACCACCTGATTCACGGATAACGGGAGCTGACTCTCCTGTAATAGCTGATTCGTCAATGGTTGCAATTCCTTCTATGATCTCGCCGTCGGTAGGGATAATATCACCTGTTTCACAAATAAACATATCACCTTTCACTAATTGAGAAGAAGGTACAATACGCATTTCATTCACGTACATGTCGCCAAGGGCTTCTATTTTTTTTGCCGGTGTATCTTCTCTTGTTTTTCTCAATGAGGCAGCCTGTGCTTTGCCTCTTGCTTCTGCCAAAGCTTCGGCAAAATTTGCAAAGAGGAGGGTAGCGAGGAGGATCAGGAAAATGATAAAGTTATATGCAAACGAACCCTGGCTTGTTTCGCCGGCTAATATCCATGCACATACAAACATCATAACAAACGTTCCTATTTCCACAGTAAACATTACCGGGCTGCGAAACTGGTACTTTGGATTAAGCTTCACAAAGGATTGCTTAATGGCTTCCATTACCAGGTCTCTTTTAAACAATCCTTCTTTACGATCTCTTTTCATTTTTAAATATTTTTAACCCCCTGCCCCTAAAGGGGAATACTATAATCAAGAATATTGGGCGCCTTGTCGTTTTATTTTTTTAAATATTTATTTAAACAACTTTTATTCTTCAATCAGTTAATGCATTTTCATCCATTCTGCAATAGGCCCCAAAGCCAATGCAGGGAAGAACGCAAGTGCTGCAATTATTACTTTCACTGCAAATACCAATAATCCGAATGTGCCGGTATCTGTTTTGAGCGTACCACTGCTGGCCGGTATGAATTTCTTGTTTGCCATCAACCCTGCTATTGCCACTGGCCCTATAATAGGCAGATACCGTGAAAAGAGCAGCACAATACCGGCGCTTATATTCCAGAAAGGAGTATTGTCGGCCAGGCCCTCAAAGCCACTGCCATTATTGGCAGAGCAAGATGTATATTGATACAGCATTTCACTGAATCCATGATAAGATGGATTGTTTAACCATCCGCTGGCATTATGTTTTCCGGCAGCGTCTGTAAACCACCAGCCCATATTAGTATCATGTGCCGTAAAGTAACTGGCTATAGCTGTAAATGAGAGGATAAGGAAAGGGTGAAATAATGCAATGATCATTGCAATTTTCATTTCCTTTGCCTCGATCTTTTTACCTAAGAATTCAGGTGTACGCCCCACCATTAAGCCTCCAATGAATACCGCAAGGATCACATAGATAAAGAAGTTCAGAAAACCCACGCCTACACCACCATAAAATGAATTGATCATCATGCCCAGCAGCATATTCATACCCGATACCGGCATAAAACTATCGTGCATGCCATTTACAGAGCCTGTGGAAATAACTGTAGTGGCAATGCACCAGAAGGCAGATGCGGTTGCCCCGAAGCGAACTTCTTTACCTTCCATATTACCTCCCGGCTGGGAAATACCCATCTTAGCGATATATGGGTTGCCATGTATTTCTGCCTGGATAGCTGGTATAACAAGGATCAGGAAGCCAACGGTCATAACACTCCAGAAAACCCACGCCAGCCTTCTTTTATTGCAGTAAAACCCAAAGGCAAAGACCATAGCAAACGGGATCAATATCTGAGCTACCATCTGCACTATGTTAGAGATGTAGTTCGGGTTCTCAAGGGGATGTGCCGAATTGGCTCCATAAAATCCACCACCATTAGTGCCTATGTGTTTTATGGCTACAAATGCGGCCACCGGGCCACGGCTCACATGCATTGTATCTCCCTGCACAGACATTACATTGTCTATGCCTTTAAAGGTCATTGGCGTTCCTTCAAAAAGGTGAATAGTTGCCACAAGAATGCATAAGGGTAATAGTATGCGTGTGCAGCTTTTCAAAAAGTAATTATAAAAGTTGCCTAATTTATCTGTTGTTCTGTCTTTGAGGGCATTGAACACTATTGCTGCAGCAGCCATACCCGTACCTGCCGATGCAAATTGCAGGAACATGAGGCCAAATACCTGTGAGAAATAAGATACGCCGGTCTCGCCGCTATAATCTTGCAGGTTGCAATTGGTAATAAAAGATATCGCAGTATTCAATGCCAGGTCAGGAGTCATGTTTGGATTATGATCCGGGTTCATAGGCAGCCAGCTTTGATTTAGCAGGCAGAACATTGCCCATAAAAACCATATGGCATTTATTGTAAGCAAGGCCACCAAACTTTGCTTCCAACTCATTTCTTTACCCGGGTCTATGCGCGATGCTTTGAAAAACAGCCGTTCGATCGGATTAAATATAAAGTCAGTCCAAACCTTTTGCCCACCATACACCTTGGCTATATATCTTCCCAAGGGCACTGCCAATAATAATGTTGCGACGAACATCACAACCACACCCAGTATTTGAGGATTCATGTAAAATTGATTTTATAATAGTTTAAAATTTTTCCGGGTTAACCAATACGTAGACCATATAAACAAATGTTAATACGGCTACAATGAACAATGCTATCATAAGTGTTACGTTTTAAGATTAATTGTTACTGTTTATTGTTTTTGAAAAACACATAATTCACTTTAAAAGTGTTGTGTACCTGATCGAATGCACATACATCACCGGCATTAAAAAACTTATCAAGCAAGTCCGTGAGTTTATCATTGTCTTTAAATGCTTTTTTAAGATTGCCAAGTGTTAATGATAATATTTCACCATTAGGCGTAGCGCTGAAATAATATACATTCACTACTTTATTATTCTTGTTTTGAGCTGTATTCTCCTTCCTCAGGTAGATATATACATTTCCTGCTTCGGCTATGAGATATTCCATGTTGTTATAAAACCGGTATACATCATTATTGCAATCTCTGAAACCATACAATTCATCTTTTTTGAGGGTGTATTTTTTACCATCATCAACTACTTTTATAGTAGCCATGTTCCAAAAAAAATCATGGATGTGAATTTTTTCTCCTTTTGCACAGCCGATCTCATAGGTTAATTTGTTGTTCCTGTAATCAGCAATGTTCATATAAATGCCACTTTGACTCTTTGCGTAGGAATTGAGTGACATTATCAATAATGCAGTTAATAATATTTTCATTTTGTTTTTCATTTTTTATATTTTTTCAAACCAGTCTATTGATTTATACAATAACCAAAAGCCGATCAGTGTTCCGATTATTAATACAGTTGTTAGTAGCATATTTTATTTATTTATTTATTTTCAATACAATTTTACCTGTTTATTTCCCCTAAGCATATGATTCAGGTTAGTTACCCGAATGACATTCATTATAACTTCAATATTGCGCCTAAAGCGACTCCAAGAAGGGCAATCATTCCGGATAATGTTATCAACAAACGGAACGTTTGGTTCTTTAAGAGCTTGCTGAATGTTTGCTGGTCAGATGTTGATGTTTTTGTCATTGTTTCCATTTTTTTGCCTTTATACTAACTAATATGCCAAATTATATGCCTGATATTCTGTAGGTTATGTCTATTACCGTAGAGCATTGTGTTTATTGGATTTTGCGCTTTACGGGGATATTGGCAGAGATTATCGTCAAATCAAAACCTTCTCAAAATGAGAAGACGTATTATTAAAATGAGAAGATTAGCAGCCGCTATGATGTATCTGTGATATGTACAGTGAATAGAGCGTTACCGGAAGTATGGAAAGCAACGCTTGTTTTTCGGCAGGGTAGGTTTGAAACATCTTTGTAAATGAATATACAAACACATTCTGTACGGCATTTTTCACCATAGCATTACCCCTGCTGTATAATTTATCAGCTATTTTGAAACAACGTTGTATCATTTTATAATTGTGTTCTTTAATGTTTTTCAACGTAAAAACCATGAGCATGTTCATTAGGTCGTAAGCGTTGATTTTCTTATTTACGTTTAGATCAAATGATATTTCAGGTAAAGCTTCTTCTATAAATGTTGGGATTTCAATTTGGTTGATCATTGTTTGCTTTTTGCTTGATATACGCTAATTGTATACCAGATTAAATACAGAGATGATATTTTACCTTCAAACCCTTGCCGGTAATGAGTTGCAGCAGGTTTTCTTATTTGTATAAAATAAAAAGACCTTCTCAAAACGAGAAGGTCTTTTTTCAGAATGAGATGGAGCTTCGCTATTTAATACTGTATTCTTCTATTTTTCTATACAAGGTTGCAAGGCCTATATCAAGGAGCCTTGCGGTCTCAGCTTTATTCCAGTTGGTATATTTCAATACCTTTTGAATATGCAGTTTTTCTACAGTGGCAAGATGGAATGCGCTGTATCCGTTTTCCGGAGAGGCGGCTATAGCACACTCCTGCATCTCATAAGGCAGGCTGTTAACGGTAAGCATTGGGCTATCTTCGAGAATTACAGCCCGCTCTATCACATTTTTCAGCTCCCGCACATTACCGGGCCATGAATAGAATTGTAATAATTGTGCAGCGTCTTTACTGATACCATTTATCTGTTTTGTTGTTTTTGCATTATATATTTTCAGATAATGGTTTGCCAGCAATATGATATCCTTTTGCCGATCCCTCAGTGGTGGCAGCGGGATACTGAATACAGCTATACGGTAATAAAGGTCGCTTCTGAAGTGGCCAGCATCTATTTCTTTTTGCAGGTCACGGTTTGTAGCGGCAATAAGGCGTACTTCGGCAGTTCTTTGCGTGGCATCGCCCACCCGGTAATAAGTGCCATTTTCGAGAAAACGCAATAATTTAGGCTGCAATTCCAAAGGCATTTCTCCTATCTCATCCAGGAATAGTGTACCGCCTTTAGCTTCTTCGATCAATCCTTTCTTATCTTTTGCCGCACCGGTAAATGCACCTGCCTTATGCCCGAACAATTCACTTTCCATTATATCCTTGCTCAGTGCGCTGCAATTAAGGGCAATGAAAGGAAAATTACTCCGGGAGCTGGCCCAATGGATCACCTGTGCAAATACTTCTTTCCCTGTGCCGGTTTCTCCGGTTAGCAATACAGGAGCATTAGTGGGTGCTACTTTTTTTGCAAGATTTATTGCTGTGATAATGGCAGTGCTATCGCCGTTTATAGTATCAAATCCATACCTGGTACTTAGTTGCTTTTCCAGCTGGTTCACTTTTTTCTGCAACGCTACTTTTTCAGTAGCCCTGCTTAATAAGGGTATGATCTTATCATTATCATCTCCTTTTATTATATAGTCAAAGGCCCCGTTCTTTATAGCCTGTACGCCATCGGGTATATTACCATATGCAGTAAGTAGTATTATTTCTGTTAAAGGATATTTTTGTTTTACTTCTTTGGCGAAATCTACACCGCTGCCATCCGGTAATTTTATGTCGCAGATGATCACATCTATATCATCAATAGCCAGGGCTTTTTCGCCACCGGCTATTGTTCCGGCTTCTGATACCTTATAACCTTCTAATGAGATGATCCGTACTAATAATTTTCTTAGTTTTTCTTCATCATCTATTATCAGTACCTTATTCTTCATTATGCAAAGGTGCGGGAAGTTGTTAATATTTTATAGGGCATTCTTACTTTCCCTGGCAAATTATTTTTAACCCGTTATTATTTTATCCTGTTTTCTCAACTTTAAGACCATAGCCAATACAGTGATGCTGATAAGTGCACCAAAGAAGCACCATACAGATATTACAAAGTAAAACAAAAGTAACCTTGCAACTAAATATGATGCAAAGAATAGATAACCCAGCCATCGCAACGTTTTATTACTGGAAAAAACGGGCGATAAAATAGTAGGCAGAAAATAGATCAATGCAAAGTACCACTTGTGCGCTAAGGGGAATCCCAGTTCATACCTTATATGATCCATATCTGCAGTTGCAGAGATAGGGTAGTGAGACAAGCAATAACCAAGATATGCTGCCAACCCAATGCCTGTTAACATTAATATGGTCAATACTCTCTTTCGCATAGCGTTGCCTTCAAATAACAACATTGAAAAAGGGATGTAGACCGGCCATACCATTTGTGCAAATACCTGGAACCCATAGGTTGCCGGTTTTGCCCATTGTGACCATCCGGGGTCAAGTAGTGCCAACCATAATATACCTTCTGTAAACTGCTGCAATGCAAAAAGGATCGGGACGCCCGATAATACTTTCTGTGGCACAGAGCGTGAGCACGCAAATGATACTATGCCTACGGCAGAGAGTATAGCACCTGCTCCAAAACTAACAGAAGGTGAAAAGCACATTTTGAGATCTATCCATTTTTACCCCTTGCAATGATATCAAAAGTCATTGTTTTCAATGCCGGGTGAACGACTGCAAGGTAGCTTTTATACATTGCCCACAACGCCTGTTTTATTAGATGTATGGTATCAATTATTTGATTTTATTAACAATAAATGAACTATCTTTAGTAAGTTATAGAGAGCGAATCTATTCAAATTCCATACTTCCCGCATTAGTGGCTTGGTGAAAATTCAATTTTTCCGCAACAATCTGTTTCATTTTCAGGTCACTTTAATTGAGTTTTATGTTAGTCGTGGTTTTTTTTATCATACTATGGTATTCGTCTTTGTTTTCACAAACATTTTTCCAGCACAGATACGGAGCCCACGGAGGGTTTAGTATGAGCAAAGGTTGGGAGCGCTTCTTTTTTATAATCGCTTACATTACACAAGGTTCATCCTATATGAGCCCTAAGGCATATGCAATAATGCACCGGATGCACCATGCGCATACAGATACAGAAATGGACCCACACTCTCCGTCCTTCTCAAAAAATATCTTTGCCATGATGTGGCGTACCCGCAATATTTATACAGATATCTTTCATGAGAAAACTAAAATTGACCCCAAATACATAAAAAATGTACCTGAATGGGATAAGTTCGACAAATGGGCAAATTCAACTGTTTCCAGGTTACTATGGGTTATTCTTTATGTAGCGTTCTTTATAGCCTACGCTACTTCTCCCTGGTTATATCTTTTATTACCTATTGTTTTGTCAATGGGCGCCTTTCACGGAGCTATCATCAACTGGTTCGCACATAAATATGGTTATAAGAACTACATCCTTAAAAATACTTCAGAAAACCTGTTTAGTATAGATGTATTAATGCTTGGAGAAGCTTATCATAATAATCATCATAAATTCCCCGCTGCCATCAACTTTGGCAAGCGCTGGCACGAAGTTGATCCTATGTATCCTGTCATACGTTTATTTGCATGGTTAGGTATCATAAAACTTGCCCAACCTGCTCTTTCAGTTTCGCAGGAAAATAAAATGTGGTAATAACACATTATTCAGTTCCCCTTTTTTAAAACAAAAATTATGAGCAAAGCTATTACGGTATCCTATTTTGGAGGAGTTGATCAGGTGGAGATCCCACTTTCTTATGTAATTAATATGGCGGGAAACGTGCAGACAATAGCATGTTCCGTAAGCGGCAGCAGGTTCCCAAACTGGCTTCAGCTAAGGAAATTTGAGATGTCCTCATTAAAAGAAAATAATATATACACACCGCTTTATAGTGAGGTGAATAATAACAAAAACATGGATACGGGATTATTCATTGACAAAGTATATACAAATATTATGCTGGCTGAAAAACTGAAAGTCAGGATTTTCGCTAATGATGCCGTATAACTACTGTTTGTTATACGCATCGTTTTATGGGGTGTATAATTTGAAGAACTACTAAAAAAAGATGGCTGCCGCAT
>CAIRZD010000273.1 GCA_903882965.1 uncultured Bacteroidota bacterium | reverse complement strand
TCTGAATAACTTTATAACCTGTGGGAAATGTAATGCCTGCATAAATTTTTGGAAAGCAAAAGGAATATGTTGCTTTGCAGCGTGCTTTTTTTAATTTTAAGGCCGCTTTGTAGCTTTTAATTCAGTTGGCTTTTGCCTGCTCATGTAAAAACATTAAATAGAAAGTATGAAAATAGTCAACACACCTGGGAATGAACAGGTGGAAGAAATGGATAAAGTAAATGATGTATCAAGACGCCGTTTTTTTCAACTGGCTGGCGGTATTGCCGGGGCAGGCGTTTTATTGGCTGCCTGTAGAACAACACCTCCAAGTACATTTTTTGTAGGTAGCGGCGACGCAGGCCTCATTAATTACCTGAATATCATTGAGCAGGTTCAGGCGGGTTTTTACGCCCAGGCTGTAAGTACTTCATACTTAAATATTACGGTTAGCGAGTACACTTGCTTCACAGATCTGCGCGACCAGGCTATTGCCCACCGCGATTATTGGAATACCCTGGCCGGCGCTAACGCCATTAATAAAATAGTGTTAGACTTATCCCCGGTTACATTTGCCGACCGTACCAGCACGCTTTCAAATGCTATTACACTGGCAGAACTGGCCGTTGCCGCATATAATGGTACTGCACAATTATTTTCTAATACCGATTACATACTTACTGCCGGCAAGATCGCTACCGTACAGGCACGCCGTGGCGCTTATATGAGAGATTTGCTTTCATATAACTCTTTTGCAAACAGCCCCGCGGTAAATACAAGTGGTCTCGACTTGGTATCAAACCCACAAAATGTCATGGGAACTTTACAACAATACATCCAGACAAAATTTGACATAAACAAATTACCTACTTTCTAATAATACGATCATGAATTTTAAGAGTATAATTAAAGAAATTGAGCAGAATGACCCCGCGGTATATGACCAATTGAGTACACGCCGCCATGCTATAAAAAGCATAGGCTCCAAAGTAGCACTGGCCGCATTACCATTGGCAATAGGCTCACTTTTTAATAAAGCATATGGCAAAACCACTTCAGCAAGCACAATGGTTGCAGCATTAAACCTGGCGCTGGAAATGGAATATTTTCAATACAACTTTTATCATACCGCTAACGCCATAGCCGCCAACTACCTGATACCCGCTGCAGATGCATCAGGATTTGCAACTATTGAAGCCCATCAAAAAGAGCATATTACTTTGCTGAATAGTGTAATAACAGGTCTTGGTGGCACACCCTATACACCCCCAAATTATGATGGTAGCTCATCTAACCCTAATCCATATTATATACCTACTGGTACTTATGACTTTACAGCCGGCGGCACATACGCTACAGTTTTCAATACTTATACTACCTTCTTAACATTGGCGCAGGTGTTTGAAGATACTGCTGTTCACACATACCAGGGGCAGATGTCAAACCTGTTAGGTAATGCAAGTGTTATTACACAGGCATTTCAATTACAGTGTACAGAGGCACGCCATGCTGCTCACGTAAGGCTCGTCCGCAGAAACCTCAACACTTCTGATTACCCGGCACCATGGATCACAAATAACGTTCCACCACCACCTGTTGCAACAGGCCAACCGGTTTCACAGTTTCAGCCTTTTTATATTGGTGAAGACAATACCATCCAGTTGTATAATACAGACATAACAACACTGGCTGATAGTTATGCTACTGGAGGCACCGTTCCAAAAATATCTGCTACAGCAGCATTTGATGAGGGTATGACCACTGCACAAATTACATCACTTATAGCACCATTCCTGCTACCATAAGTATATCCGAATATCATTCATCAGGAGGCTGCATTTGCAGCCTCTTTTTTTACTCACATACCCTTTTAGGTTCTAACTGCTCACTTTTAACTTAAAAAGGATCCACATCAAAGATCACCTGCACATTTGTATTCCCCTTTTTACTTAGTATGTGCGCCTTCTCTTTTTTCAGAAAGCTCTTTACCGTCTCTAATAATTTATTATCTCTCGGGCATTTTATCCATATCTCATGAATAAAAAGATTGCGCACACGCGGCACTGTGGCCGGCGCAGGCCCTTGTAAAATAATGCCTTCTATGGTTTTAAGTGCCTCCGCCATTTGTGTAGCGGCAGCTATAGCCTTAGGCTCGTCCTGGTGTTTGAAAATAATTTTTATGATGCGGCTATATGGCGGGTAACCAAAATGCTCCCGGTACCTGATCTCCTGCCGGTAGAAAGAATGTACGTCATGGTCCTTCACCCACTGCAATACAGGGTGTTGCAGGTTGTAGCTCTGTATCAATACTTTGCCCTTACCATCCACTCTGCCTGCCCTCCCGCTTACCTGTTCCATAAGCTGGAAGGCACGCTCATTCACCCGAAAATCCGGGTAACTGAGCAGGCTGTCTGCACTGAGTATACCTACCAAACTCACTGATGCAAAGTCAAGCCCTTTCACTACCATTTGTGTACCAACAAGTATATCCACTTTGCGTTTTTCCAGCTGGTCCAGTAGCTCGCTCATACTATGCTTGCCGCGCATACTGTCCACATCCATCCTTGCCACACGCGCATCCGGAAATATCTGTTGCACCTCCTCTTCTATCTTTTCCGTCCCGAAACTTTTACTGATCAGCTTATTACTGCCGCACTGCGGGCATGTTTGTGTCACTGCTGCTTTCAGTCCGCAATAGTGGCAGTGCATTTTGTCCGTACTCTTATGATACGTCAGCGATACTGAGCAATTCTTGCATTGTGGCACCCACCCGCATACCGTACATAACTGGAACGGCGCATAACCTCTCCGGTTCTGGAAGAGGATAATTTGTTTCTTGTGCTGTAGCGCTTCCAGCATAGCTTTCTGCAATTCAGGTGTGATCAGTTTCACGCCAAGCTGCCTTACGGTTTCCAGCGATTTTGCATTGATCACTTCTATCACGGGCATCTCCACACCCTGGTATCTGTCCTTGAGTGGTATATAACCATACTTGCTGTGCTGTACGTTAAACAGGCTTTCTACCGATGGCGTTGCAGAGCCAAGTATCACCTTCGCATCAAACAATGATGCCAGGTAAATAGCCGCATCCCTTGCATGAAACCGCGGCGCCGGATCTTTCTGTTTGTAGGAACTGTCATGCTCCTCATCTACTATGATCACACCAATATCATTATACGGCAACCACAATGCCGATCGCGGCCCTGCCACCACTTTGTAGGTGCCCTTCCGCACTTTCTCCCATATTTCCACCCGCTCATTATTACTGAAGTGCGAATGGTACACACCCAGTATATCGCCAAAGTAAGCATGCAGCCGGCTCACAAGCTGTGTAGTAAGCCCTATTTCCGGCAGCAGCAATATCGCTTGCTTACCTGCCGCTATACACTCCTTTATTTTATGGATGTACAACAGCGTCTTACCACTACCCGTTACCCCATGCAGCAGTGCTACGTTTTTTTCTTCCAGTGCTTTGTCCAGTTCCTTATATGCTATTTGCTGCGCCTCTGTAAACACAATTTCTTTCGCTTCTTTTATCGAAGCATATATCAGCCGGTCTACATTTTTTTCTTCTATTATAAATATGCCTTTATCCGCCAGCGCCTTTACCTGCGTGGCAGATGCTGCCGTGCGGTCCAGCAGGTCGTTCTGTTTCACAACGCCCATCTTTATCGATAGCTCCGTATAAGCCATCAGCAATTCCAGTTGCTTTGGTGCCCGCGATAGCTGGTCGAATAATGCCATCAACGCTTTCTCTTCTTTATACGCAAGTGCCAATGCCACCACCTTCTCCCTGCGTGGGCGGTATACCGTTTCCAGTGTTTCATTGATCTGTATCACTTCCTGCTCCAATAGCTCGTTCAGCACCGATGCAAAATGCCGCGTACCTATGGTATTCCTGAGTTCACTGATCGTCAGCTCTTTTCGCATTACCAGTGCGTCAACCGCCATCCACGCCTCATTGCTCCATTCGTATACTACACTTTCATCGCCCACCCATTCCAGTCTTGTTTCGCCCATCAGCTTCATGTGGGCCGGCAGTGCTGCCTGCATTACCTCGCCGGGTGCGGCCATATAATACTGTGCTATCCATCGCCAGAATTGCAGTTGCTTTTCATTCACCACCGGTTCATCATCTATAATACCCCGTATGGGTTTCACCTGGTAGCCTTCCGGCCGCTCGTTATGCAGCCGCTCTATGATGCCCGCATATTGTTTGTTCTTACCCAGTGCCACCTCCACCCGCATACCCGGCTGTAAGGATTCCTGCATTTCATGCGGAACACCATAAGTGAGTATCTGCGGAAGATTCAGCGGCAGGATAATATCAGCAAACATAGATGCAAAGTAATGGAATTTGGATTGTGTTATAAAAATGCTGAAAAGAGGAGGTCATGGTGAGCCCCGCCGAACCATGACTGCTGAGCATATGCACTTACCTCATTCAATGTTCTTTTACCCACAATTTCAGTAAATTATTAAAATGTGAATCCTGTAATTTATAGCAGCCCGGTATCTCGGTTATAGACAACCAGAATGTTGCCAGTCGTGTACCCACCGGCATTGCATTCAGCTGCCGCAGCATATGTGCCGAATACAATTCATATAACTCCCCCGACATTTCTATCTTATTATCCAGCGCATCGGCAAAAACCAAATTCTCATGAAAAGAGTTAAAAAAGTAGATTCCCGTATACCCACCCAGGTCCAGCTCCGTAAAATTTCCGTGTATCAAGGATACTCTTTGAAGCCCAAGTTGCTTAACTACCTTATTTCCTATCGTCACAAAATTTTTTCTTTGTTCTATACCCGTAAAAATTCCTTTCGTATAAATACTCCCTGCAATACAAAACTTTCCCACCCCTGCCCCTATATCTATAACCTTTGCACCTGCATTCGGTGCCAGCCACCGCGCAGCCACGGCCGCCACATTCAGTGGCGTCCAGTGCACCGCCGACAGGTTTTGAATATGAATTGGAAACAGATTGTCAAATTCCGTATCAGACGATAAATAATTATGCGCTGTATTTAAATGCATTTATTGGTATCAACTACAAAATTACCATTTTAAGATTACCATATTTCAAGTGTAAATCTGATTTATATTTGCCGCTCATATTTTACACCATGAGCTGCAGGTTAGAAGCATTAAAAACAGAGATCAAACCCTTACGCCAGGCACTGGTCGGTCATCCCATATATCTTAATATCAAATCCCTGGCTGATCTGCATATCTTTATGCAATACCATGTATTTGCTGTGTGGGATTTTATGTCGCTCCTCAAATCACTGCAAAGAAACCTCACCTGCATAGATGTGCCATGGGTTCCCAAAGGCAGTGCCAATACAAGATACCTCATCAACGAGATCGTCACCGGCGAAGAAAGTGATGTAGACGAATCAGGAAAAAGAACCAGCCATTTTGAATTATACCTCAATGCTATGGTGCAGGCAGGTGCTGATGTGCAAAGTGTTATTAAACTCGTTGCTGCCGTTTCCGCCGGTATGCCGCTTCATGATGCACTAAGCGATAGCACCATCCCAAAAGGCGCGCTCGATTTTATGCACAATACATTCGGTGTCATCAATACCGGGGCAGCACATACACAAGCAGCCGTATTTACCTTTGGCCGCGAAGATATCATCCCCGGCATGTTCATGTCGTTTGTAAAAGAACTCAATAAACAGACCCACGATAAAGTCAGCATTTTCCAGTACTACCTCGAGCGCCACATAGAAGTAGATGGCGATCATCATTCTATCCTCGCTTACCAGATGACCGAAGAACTCTGCAGCGATGATCCCACACGCTGGCAGGAAGCAACCACGGCCGTGCAAAGCGCGCTCAATGCCCGTATCAGGCTATGGGATACTATACTTGCCGAAATTCAGGATCAAAGAAACTAAACAAGCCGCTTGCTTTATTAGCTATTGCTTGGCATTATCTGGCACAGTATTTGCCTTTATTGCTATCTATGTTGAAGTATAAGTTAGCACTCCTAAGTCTCGGCGCATTGTATTTCCGCCTCACTGTTTTTATCGCCATTGGTCTTATTTTTTGCTGTGTCATCTTTATACGATTCCTAAAGGTCAGTTATATAGAAAAATTCCGGGAAACAGCCATCTGACTATTACCGGCAAATAACCACGTTTTTAATTTGGGGCTTTGATAAGTGGTTATCCCGTTATCTATACTTAAAGTGCAGTAAAAGGCAACAAAAAGCGCTGGAAAACGTTAGAGCAGAGAGATGATAAAATACGTACACCGCGCAGGTGGAATAATATTTTCGCTGCTCTTCTCCTGTTATTGTAGTGCACAAACAGAACTGTCTGCAGGCATTGATCTCGGTTACCCGCAATTGATCACCAATAATAATACGGTAATAAATGCCGGAGAGATCAGTTCCGGCTTCCATGCAGGGATAGCATACAAGCCGGAGGAATTGCAATTCTTTCCGGGCCTTAATTTGTCATATGGAAATATATGGCTGCCACTGCAACAAGGCGGTAAAGATATTGCCGACCTTAAATTCAATTATATCAATGTAATGGTCAATGAAAATTTTGCAATAAATTTCCCACGGAGCCAGTTAGTGATATATGGAGGTATTGGCTTTTTACATTTAGCAGAAAAAGGCATACCGGTAGCAGACAGGAATGCCAAAACCATGCTAGCTTCTATTGATTCTACTGCAAATGTTAGCAAAACATTCTCTGCCATGAATATAGGGTGGAGTACAGGATATACACTGATAAAAATTGCTACCTGGGCTTTGGAATAAATTTTCAATACGTGCTTTTACTGGCAGGCCGCAATACTTATTACATAACTGTAACCGAACCCGGGAACAATAGTTATAACTACCAGGCAAGTCTTACAGGCAGCTTGGTAAACCCGGGGCTATATGTGGCAGTACATTATAAAGTGCATAGGAAGAAAGGAAGTATGTACCAGTAATTTCAGGCGACTATACCCATTTACACTCAATACAAAGTAAAAACTTTGGTATCTTTAATACATGAAATTTTTTAATAAAATAATTTCTTGGGCAAGTAACTTACCAAAAGGTAAAATGCTGTGGATAGACAAGAAGAAACCGGGTATGCTTCTCAAAAAAGATGTTGGATTGGACGAATTGTTTAACCTAAAGAAAAATAAGAAGCCTACTGATTAGTAGCCTTCTTTGTTGCTTAGCACTTTGTTTGTTCCGCCGCCGCCGTGTCTCCGCCTTTCACGGGACTTGGCGGCAATCAAGGTACCACAGTTGAGCCTGAGCCGTCTCAAAAAGGTGCATGCACTTTTCACCCCAACCATTTTTTCATCCATAAATTTGGCATATAAAACCAAACATCAAAATCCTGCATTACATAAAAACAGGCCCATAATTCTTCTCACACTTTGCGTGAAATTTATGATGCCTGAATATGATGTTCGATTGAAAAGAAAATTATCCCCTTGGGCAATCTCTAAGTTAAGGGAAATGATCCCTAAGAGGTCAAACGTTTATAGCAAAAATCAAACAAATAAAATCGATGCTGAAGGCATCGTATGTTCTATTGCTTAATAAATGCTTTCTTGAACCCTTAACTTAATGACATTACCCCCTATGACACAAGCGCCACAAAAACGATACATTTTGAGACATTTTGGGACATTTTTATTTGACAAACAATAACTATTTACATATTTAAAATAAAATTTTAAATCAACATTAAATCAACACTAAACAAATATTATACCTCATAACCTATGAAAATGACTACCTGTTATATACTAACCACTAAATACTTACTCCACCCACCTAAATTTTATTTAGCAAATATTTCAGATTTCACCTTCAAGCGATTATATTTGTCTGACAAAAATAAAAACATGAAAAAAATATTACTCGCGGTATTGATCACATTTAGTTTCGGATCATTCAGCTTTGCCCAGGATTTCTCTTTTGACGAACTGGTTAAATTAAGATCTAACAACTACCCTGCATTTGAATCATATGTACATGATAAAGGCTATTCGATCAGCCATGTAGAATATAACGAAAGATGCACTGTTTTCCGCAACGCTAACAATGTGATCTCCTATTGCCGTTATTATGATGACGGTTTCTCCTACCACAAGCATATCTCCGTAAAATATGAAACTTCCAACAAGGACGAATATGAAAAACTGAAGAAACAAGTTGAGTCCGGCATGACTTATTACACCACAAGATTGCGCCGCTTTACACGTATGCATTATATGGAGCACATCTATACCAACGATGCCCTTGTAGTACGCCTCTACGATATTTCTTACCGCGACGACGACAAGCCATATTACGAGATCGAGATATCTTCTATTTATTCAGGAGTAGATCGTTATCACTGGGGCGGCTCTGATTTCCGCGACTAATTCTTAATAGCATTTTAATAAAAAAGGATGTTGATCGTATCAACATCCTTTTTTTATTACACTAATATTCAACAAATACCTGCGGGTATTTATGCATAATCCCCACCTGGAAAGAAATGTACCCTGTCTTAAGATTAGGGGCACCAGTTCCTTTGCTTATATATCCTGGCAGATAAGTGAATTCCTGTGAGAGTATAATATTCCAATACCTATAAGTAGGCACGCGCTCCGAAATACCGGCTCCTACCTTGAATATTACCTTGGGAATATTATAAGAGGTATTATAAGAAACAGTATCCCTCCCATAACTATACCCCGATGTATTGGTCCAGAATGGCTGAAACTGGTAAGTGTTTTGATACCCCCCCATATACAGTCCCGGCCCGAAAGACAGCGCCGCGTGAATATATTTATGATAACCAAAACCAAAATCGAGCTTAGGGCAAAAGAACAAATAAGAGCTATGCTGGCTGATGCTCAGCGCATCGCCATAATTGAGGTTGCTCGTATCTTTTATCAAAGTATTGACAAAAGAATATCGTTGAAAAAACATTGAGCCACCAATATAAAGGCGTGGGGTGATCTTCTTTAAATAATAGCCTTCTAAAGCAGGTGTTATTTTAGACTTGTAAGCAGTACCATAGCCTATACCTCCCTGAAACCCGAATGAGCCGCCTTGCGCGTAAGAAAAACAAGTGTAAAAAGAAAGCAGTGTAATCAGAATTATTCTTTTCATACCCACTTTCTTTTGAAACAATATTATTAGTCATACTTTTTACGCCAGCCGTAGTGCGAAATACCTACCTGCAAAGAAATATAACCCGGCTTTAGGCCATTACTACTATAACCAGTACGGGAGCCATCTGAAGGGGTACCTGTTTGTGTAAGGCTCTTTGCTACAAAACCAAAATCTTCTGTAAACGTGAGGCGCCAATGGCTACCCATAGGAAGGTATTCCGTCATGCCTACACTGCCCCTTATCATCAACTTATTAATGTTCTTTGATTTATCTAAAATGCTATCGTATTGGCCGGTGTTAAGAGGATTTAAATAGTAGCCATTTACAGAATTCGAATAGTCCCATTTACGTACAGAATCAAAACCACTGATGTTATATCCCACGCCAAACGTAACGTACACTTTAATGTTTTCCTTTTTACCCAGCCCATAGCTGAATTTGGGTGTGATATAAGCATAGCTGCCATAAAATCTTTCGGTCATTCCGGCGAACCCGGTTTCTTTCTTCGCAGCATTCGCTTCATTATCCACGTATAAAGAATAGTTCTGGTAAAATATATCCAAACCAATAAAAATACGTCCGCCTCTGTGCCCTGTAAATAATAATTCAAGACCACCGGATGGGGCGACATCGTAATTATTTGCTGTTGCGCATCCGGCACCGCCGTAAAGGCCAATAAGTGAAGCCTGGGAAAACCCTTGTAATGCAATAAAACACAAGAATATTGTAAGTAGAATCCGTTTCATTTCCGAAAATTAAACAATTTTTTTATTTCCTGCATCCTGTTTTCTTAATAATATGCTTGCACGGTACCTATCTTCATGATATTGGTGGTATAGGCTATCCAGTTTTTCGAGGCATTTATCGGTTCCCCACTCATTACACCATTCCAATAGCCCTTTTGGATAATTCACGCCCTTTGTCATGGCTGTTTCGAGGTCACCGGCCGATGCTACATTGAGGTATAACGCTTCTGCAGCCTCATTTATAAGCATTGCCAGGATACGCTCAAATATTTCGGTTCCCAGTACTATGTCTTTATTGGCCTGCGGCATAACGGCGCCATCGGCATAATTATAGAAGCCTCTGCCGGTTTTCCGGCCTAGCCAGCCCGCCTCAAAGAGTCTTTTTTGGGAAAAAGATGGCTTGTAACGCGGATCGTAAAAAAATGCCTGAAAAACGGTTTCTGTAACCACATAATTTACATCATGCCCTATATAATCCATAAGCGTAAAGGGCCCCATTCGGAAACCACCTATTTCGGTCATAGCCCAATCAATTGTAGCCATATCTGCTATACCTTCCTCATAAATGCGTATGGCTTCTCCATAAAATGGGCGGGCAATACGATTTACAATAAAACCGGGGGTATCTTTTGCAATTACAGGTGTTTTGCCCCATTTGCCCATTAGCTCCATGGCAAGCGGCACAAGGTCTGTATTTGTTTGTATAGCAGGGATCACCTCTACGAGTGCCATAAGTGGTGCCGGGTTAAAAAAATGCAGCCCCATTACCCTGCCCGGTTTACTACATATTGATGCTATAGAGGTTATAGATAAA
The DNA here is from genome assembly GCA_903882965.1 of uncultured Bacteroidota bacterium. Classification (GTDB taxonomy): domain Bacteria; phylum Bacteroidota; class Bacteroidia; order Chitinophagales; family Chitinophagaceae; genus Nemorincola. Next base: position 17,474 of record CAIRZD010000273.1, on the reverse strand, counting down.
GAAGATGTATTGCTGGCAAGTATACAATCGTCCTTTACTACGCTTTCCAGGTTTGAAAAAACATTGTGCTTCACATCAAGGCGCTCAATAACTGCTTCTATTACGAGGCCACAATCTGCAAATCCGGTTAATGGCTGTGCAAAAGGAGTATAAGATATCCGGTTTAATATTTCTTCCGCATTATTTATTTTCCCTTTCTCCTGCAACCTGAGCATAGTGCTTGCCAGGTTAGCTTTAGCTTTACCAAGCGCATTTTCATTTGCATCAGATAAAACAACTTTGTGCCCGGCAAGTGCAGCAACCTGTGCTATTCCCGTTCCCATGGCACCGGAGCCAACTACGCCAATAATAGTATCCTGCGAAAAATTCATTTTACTTCTTTTTCAGGTTTAATATACTCCAGTCTGTTTTTTCGGCTAGTATAGTATTTGATAAATGTCCGAGTCCATCAATTTCCATTTCTACTACATCGCCATCCTGCAACCATTGTTCTTTATAATTTGGATCATTTAGTTTGCCGGTACCATTGAGTTCTAAGAAACAGCCCGTGCCTACTGTACCGCTCCCTATTACGTCACCGGGCAGTACATCCGCTCCGTAAGCGCAACGCTCAATAATTTCAGCAAAGGTCCAGTCCATATCACCCATGTTGCCTTCGCTTACCTGTATGCCATTTACAAGGCATTTCATTTTTAAATTATAAGCGTTGCCTGTGTGGCCTGGCTTTGCAGGTATCTTATATTGCTCCAACTCATCGGAGGTTACAAGTATAGGGCCAATTACGGTGCTGAAATCTTTGCCTTTTGCAGGGCCGAGGTTTAAAAGCATTTCTTCCATCTGTAGCGTACGAGCACTCATATCATTCATGATCATGTAACCACCAATGTATTGATCAGCGTCTTCCGCTTTTATATTCCTGCCCTTTTTGCAGATCACTATTGATGCCTCCAGTTCAAAGTCCAGTTTTTTAAAATGGTCGGGCATACAGGGTATTGGGCCGGGGCCTTGTATGGCATTATGGTTAGTAAAATAAAATATCGGGTACTGGTCAAATTCCGGTATCATATCTACTTTCCTGTTGCGGCGGGCGGCAGCAACGTGCTGGCGAAAAGCATAACCATCGCGGCAGGAAGTAGGGTGGGGAACCGGGGCTAAAATAGCAGTTCCTGAATATGGAATGCCTTTTACAGGGTTCTTCCCTTTTTTAATTTCCGTTTCGGTCGTGCGCATAGCGCCAATGGTTTGCTCCCAATATTTAAGCAATTCGTCCATACTATCGGGGAGCAGATTATTGGCAGCGTTAACATTATACAGCATACCATCTATATAAAAAGCTAATTGCTCTTGTCCGTTATTTGAATAGGTAACCAGTTTCATTGAAAGTATTTTATCGGGTGAATGCTGTGATCATTAATGTTTAAAATGTCTTGTTTGTGTTATTACCATTACCATGTTATTCTCTTTGCAATATTGTATGCTGTCATTGTCACGTACTGAGCCCCCTGGCTGGATAATAGCTTTAATACCTGCATCATGTGCCATGCGCACACAATCATCAAAAGGGAAAAACGCATCAGACGCCATAATTGCACCCTTGAGTATAAAACCAAATTGCTTTGACTTATCCAATGCGAGCCGTAGCGCATCTATACGGCTGGTCTGGCCGCAACCTTTACCTATGAGCTGCTTATCTTTTACAAGCGCTATGGCATTGGATTTAAGGTGCTTGCAAACAATATTTGCAAATAGCATGTCTTCCTTTTCTGCTTCGGTGCTATTGTGGGCACCGGCTTCTTTCCACTCTGCAAAATTTTGTGTATCTGCATCCTGCACCAGTATGCCATTGAGTATGCGCTTGTATTCCTTAACAGGATAAAACGCAGTTTTCTGTAGTAATAAATTACGGTTCTTTTTGCTTTTTAATATTGCCAGTGCATCTTCATCAAATGAAGGCGCTATAAGAATCTCGAAAAAGAGTTCATTTATTTTCTGGGCTTCGTCGAGGTTAATGTTTTGGTTAGTGATCAATACACCACCAAATGCACTTTCCGGATCACCGGCAAGTGCGGCCTCCCATGCATGGGTTACATTATCCCGCTCGGCAATGCCACAAACATTGGTGTGCTTAATAATAGCAAAAGTGGGTTTTGAAAATTCAGCCATTATCTGGCAGGCTGCATCTATATCTACAAGATTGTTGTAGGAAAGTTCTTTACCATTTAGTTTTTCAAACAGGGCATCAAGGTCTCCATAAAAAGATGCCGACTGATGCGGGTTTTCACCATACCGTAAAGATTGCTTATTGCCGAAGGAAAGCTGGAAATGCTTTGCCTTTTGCGTGCGCGAAAAATACTCAGCAATAGCTACATCGTAGTGTGCACATTCCGTGAAGGCAGCGGCAGCAAAATGTTTGCGGTCTCCAAGATTGGTAACGCCGTCTTGTTTTTCAAGAAGCTCCAAAAGTTCACTATACTGGTCTCTTGAAGCAACGATACAAACATCATTAAAATTTTTACCTGCAGCACGTATCAATGATACACCACCAATGTCTATTTTTTCAATAATGGTTTTCTCGTCAGTGGTTTGTTTTACCGTTTCTTCAAACGGGTAGAGATCCACAATAACGAGATCGAGCAGCGGGATCTGGTATTCCTGTATATGCTTTTCATCATTTTCAAAATCTCGCCTGGCCAATATGCCGCCAAACACTTTGGGGTGTAATGTTTTTACCCTGCCACCAAGTATGGATGGGTAGCCGGTAACACTTTCCACTGAAGTACATGGGATGCTTAATTGTTCTATAAATGATTGTGTGCCGCCTGTAGAATATATTGTTACGCCAAGGCTGTGCAATTTGCGTACTACCGGCTCCAGGCCATCTTTATAGAAAACAGAGATCAACGCTGATTTTATCGTGCGGTTCATTTTGAATTGACTTTTAGTTATACCCCCTGCCCCTAAAGGGGAGTACGATGATCAAGGCCATTTGGGGGGCTCGGTTATTCTTTTGAAGTTATTTTATTCCGTGTATGCAGGAATCTAAAAGCTAAATGCTTTTATCTACATCTACCCATTAAGGGCCGGGGATCTTACCAGTATCTATCTGCGCCATGGTAACCGGAATGCCTGGCCGCCTTCCTATCAGTTTTTACGCGATGAGTAACGCAACTACTGATATGAACAATTATAACCAGGATGGCAATAACTTTTATTACTCGATATTTCATAAGCTACTATAAGAACATAAAAATAATAAAATCTTCTGCTTTTACACCAACAATTATAGCAATAAAATTGACCGATGCAAAATATCTGTTACGCTTTACAGAAATCAGGTATAAAGATGAGAAATGTATTATCAGGATCTAACACTACGTGCGTGTGGCCTTAATACGGCAGGCTGGGCATTTTTTTTGTGCGTAGCACAACCAAATATCTGAATAGATACAGCCAAAAGTACGATGAATTTTAATAATTTATATTTCATTTATGAGGTAAATGAGTAGTTAACCTGCTACAAAAATATACAGTTATGCGCATATTTACTATTTTTTATGCCTGCCATTTTTTATAGGAAATATTGAATTGAATAATAATAGCGCTACAGGATTAATAGAAGTCATAATCGCGTCGCGAAGTATTTATCCTTAGCCCAACATAAAAATAGCTTGTTGTCAATGAGCCATATATTGGGCCGGTAGTTGAATAATCAGGGTGATTAATGCTTGCCGTACCATTTGTATATTTACGATAAGTACCGCCTACGTCTAAGAAAAAATTGCGCTTTAACTGGTAGGAGAGATTAAGGTTTAGCATTTCGCAATGGCTTTGCGGTCCATTTATCATTTTTACACCATATGTCTCAGGAGCGGTGACATATGGGTCAAATACATTGTTGCCGAGGTTTGCATTGCCGGTATCTACGCCCTGTATATAATAGGTGCCTTTCAGTGACAGATAAACATTTTTTACCGGTTGGTATTTAATAAGTCCTACAGCCTTAATAAACCCTGAACCCAGCGGATCAGCAAGCGGTTGATTATAGTTTGTGTAGTTGGCCAATGTATCTTTTGCTGCGTAGGTATATGGGCGCACGGCTTCCAGCTCAGCCTGCAGGTCCAGATTTTTTAGGTTAAAGGCATCAAAATATTTAGCGCCCGCTTGTACGCCATATTTATTACCATACCACCCCTTGCTGCTGATAAGTTCTTTTGCCCTGAACTCATTGAATACTACCTGCCCGTAAAACTGTATATGCTTTGCTACAATAGCTTTCCCGCTCATACCAATGATTGATTTGTCGCCCTCACCATTGAAGCGGTTTACCGCTGTTGAGAATATTATAGGGTTGAGATATGATATTTCATAAACATTAGGGCGGTCAAATACCTCTGATTCAAAAAATCCAAGATCAAGCCATTTAGTTGCATTCCAGGTGAGGTAATGAATGGTCGAAAATTTATGGGCTATGAGCCCATCGCCAAGGGCTTTATCATATTGTGGCGTAAGCTCCAGGTACAGACATTCATAATTTATGTGCCAGATCCTTGTTTGTATCTGGAGAAAGGGCATATTTGAAGAATAATCGGAAAGAAAAAGGCTGCTGATACCATCGCCTAAAAAATGCTTCCCAGAGCCAAATGTAACATTAACATGATTTTTTACCGCATCAAAATTAACGTAGCCGCTGGCCTGCATATAGTCATATCGCCCGGCTGAACCTGTGGCTTGCCCCGGCAATAAAAAATAATCTGCACCCGGCACTGCCTGTATCCTTGGGTTTGAAACATTTTTATAATCAAAATACGGAAATTGCTCCTGGTTGTCCGTGATGGAAGTATAAAACCCTAGTTTTTTACTGATCCAGCCACGCAATTCGGCGCCCTGACTATTCGTAAACAATTTCGTCGGTATACCACTTGGTGCGGGTGTATTATGCTGGTACATTGCAATACCGCTTAATACAGGATTGACCACCACAAAAAAATCATCTTCAGACTTTACATGAACAAAGTCGTATTGTTTTAAATAGAAAGTATTGAACCACGAATGCGCCGACTTAATAGCCCCACGGGCATTGGGTACCCATTCGCCACTTTCAGATATCATCTGTGCTATATTATACTGATCTATTGGGCTGAGTGTCATTACCGGACTGCCAGCCTTAGTTGTATCCAGTTTCTGTTTTGCCAATATAGATTGAAGAAATTCAACTGCATTTCTGCGCGATTCCGGCTTGTCTCCATTACAGATTGTATCACTTAACCTGCCCGAACGTGTTTCCAACCGGTCTAATACATGGGTATCTTCTGAACCAATTTGCAAAAAAGTAGATTGTGAAAAGGAAATATGAAAAGAGAAAAGCAATATAAAAAGTAAGTAAGCTTTTTTAAGCATAAAGGAAGTTTTTCAAATGTGTATTGGTAGCTTTGCAAAACAAACAAAATCCGGCTTTAGCCGATACGAATATACCGATATGTTTTCAAAATTAATAAAGAATGCTACGCTTATCAATGAAGGTAGCAGTTGTATAAAAGATGTATTAATACAGGATGGTTTCATTCAGCGTATAGATAATAATATACAGCCGGATGGAAATTGTCTCGAAATTAATGCAGAAGGCTTGTACCTGTTACCGGGCGTAATAGACGACCAGGTACATTTCAGGGAACCCGGCCTTACCCATAAGGCTACCATTGCTACCGAAGCACATGCTGCAGTTGCCGGTGGTGTAACATCATTTATGGAGATGCCAAATACAAATCCACCGGCGCTTACACAGGAGCTGCTGGAATTGAAATACGATATTGCTGCGGCAAGATCTGTGGCTAACTATTCTTTTTTTATGGGCGTATCTAATAGTAATGCTGATGAAGTATTACGGACAAACGCCAGAAAGAAAGACGTGTGCGGCGTGAAAATATTCATGGGATCGAGCACCGGCGATATGCTGGTAGATAATTATTTAACCCTCTCAAAGATCTTTTCTGAATCCGAACTATTGATAGCTACGCATTGCGAGAATGAAAACATTATAGCTACCAATAAAGCAAAATACCCCGATGCCGATAATGCTTCTTTCCATCCGCTGATACGTGATGCTGAAGCCTGCTTTGAAAGTTCTTTTTCTGCAATACAACTAGCCAAACAATATAATACCCGGCTGCACATACTGCATATATCCACTGCCAAGGAATTGCAACTGTTCACAAATATGATCCCATTGACCGATAAACGGATCACTTCTGAAGTATGTGTGCATCACCTTCATTTTACAGCTGATGATTATGCACAATACGGCAACCTTATTAAATGTAACCCGGCAATAAAAGCCCCTGAAAATAAACAAGCACTGTGGCAGGCGTTGCTTGATGACCGGCTCGATATTATAGCCACAGACCATGCCCCGCATACATGGGAAGAAAAACAACAACCTTATCAGAAAGCACCGGCAGGCGTGCCGCTTGTGCAGCATCCATTGCTTCTTATGCTCCAATATGTAAAAGAAGGCCGCATAACAATAGAAAAAGTAGTAGAGAAAATGTGCCATGCTCCTGCACAATGTTTCCGGATAGCTAAACGCGGATACATCAGGGAAGGCTATCATGCCGACCTTGTGCTTGCCGACCTGAATGAAACAACAACCGTAACCAAAGAAAATATTTTATATAAATGCAACTGGTCGCCTTTCGAGGGGCATACATTCCCTGCAGCCATTCGTTATACATTTATAAACGGCCAGATTGCCTGTAAGGATGGAAAGGTAAATGACACAGTTCGCGGACAACGGTTAGTATTTGAAAGGTAGTATGCAAAATGACAAAACCACATTAAGGGACCTTTCTATACTCACTTCAGGAGACAATGATGTATTTGCCCTAATAGACCACACCACTACTCACGCGGGTCGTGACAGGCTGCATAAGCATATAATGCACCCGCCCGACACCCACGAAAAGCTCAAAGAAGTTCAAGACGTCGTTAAGTTTTGGTCAGCCCATCTTGAATTATGGCCAACGATCATTTTGAACGGCACGCTGGTAATGCTGGAAAAGTTTTTCGAGTCGGCTGATAATCTTTCTGCACCGCCCGCTGGCATCACTTCATTATTCAATTCCTTCTTCCAGAAATTATTGAATAAGCAGGAATATTTTTTCATCCAGTTCTCCTTATCTCATTTGTCTGATTTTTTAAAAGGTTGTACCCAACTGTCCGAAATAGCAGACAAGCATGACGTGCCGCCATTATTAAAAAGGGAACTTGACCTAATAAAAGAAGAATTACAACACCGCCTCACTGCCCAGCTAATCAATGTTTCGAAAGAAACAAAATATGCTGAGCTGGCACAACTGAATTATAAAGCCCGCCGCGAAATAAAGAATGTAGTTTACCGCCTTATAGGTAGTTATGCAAGATTAGATGCTTGGCAATCTATGGCAAAAGCCACAAAAACACACGAATGGGTATTTCCTGAACTGCTCGCTGCTGCACCTATTTATTTTGAAACAACCGGGTTAAATCACCCGTTGCTTCAAAGGCCTGTTTCTTATGATATAGCATTTGATAACAAACATAATTTCCTCCTGCTCACCGGCGCCAATATGTCTGGCAAAACCACATTCATGCGCGCAATCGGTGTTGGTGCTTTGCTCGCCCACCTGGGCATGGGCGTGCCTGCAAAGTCTTTAAAGATCAGCTTCCTGCAGGGCATCATTACCAATATGCAGGTAGAAGATAATATACTTCGTGGTGAAAGTTATTTTTTTGCCGAAGTGCAACGCATGAAACAAACCGCCGAAAAATTATTACAACAGCAGCCGCACCTGGTGCTGATGGATGAATTATTTAAAGGGACTAATGTGCATGATGCATATGAATGCAGCAAGGCTGTTATCGATGGTCTGCTGCATCATCCCGGCCACCTGATGATATTGTCTACGCATCTTTATGAAGTAGTGGAGCAATTCAGAAATAGTAATGAGATCCTCTTTTATTATTTCGTTACCACAATGTCAGCAAATGGCGGCTACGAATTTACTTACGAACTCAAACCCGGAATTTCTGACGACCGTATTGGTTACAGGATATTGCAGAAAGAAGGGGTAATAGCATTACTTAATAAAAACACTAACTGATAACAAAATAAAATTCCTGATCCTAAATTAATTTATTGTGCCGCTCACTCAAAAAATGAAAAGTTTACTGGTAATTATTGTATTTATTGCCCTGCTCGTTGTTCCTGTATGCTATGCATTAATAAGAGATCGCTTGCTAAGCCATCCTGAAGTGAAAACAACCGCTCCTGCTATAGAACACCTAACAAAATAATAGACTGGTTACATCTTATTTTGTATTTTTGATAAAATATTGAAATATGAAATTTGCCGACCTGGATCTGAATAAGTTATATACTTACGCTGATTATTATAAATGGCAGTTTGAAGAAAGGGTAGAATTAATAAAGGGCAAGATTTTTAAAATGAGCCCTGCCCCTAATTCATACCATCAGGAATTAGTCGGTAATATACACACAGCAATAAATGTTTTTTTGCGCAATAAACCTTGCAAGGTTTTTATTGCCCCTTTTGATGTACGCCTTATTCGTAAATCAAAAGATGATAAGGATATTATAACCGTATTGCAACCCGACATTTGCGTCATTTGTGACCTTACAAAAATAGACAGGAGGGGTTGTATAGGATCGCCCGATATGGTAGTGGAAGTATTAAGCGCCGGCAATAGCGCTAAAGAATTGAAAAACAAATACGAAGCATACGAAGAGGCCCATGTAAAAGAATATTGGGTGGTAAGCCCGCAAAACCAAACATTTCTCATCTATACATTGCAGGATGGCAAGTTTCAATTGTCGCCAGTAAAGATTCCCGGCGATGTGATCACCTCAGCTGTTTTACCAGGCTTTTCATTAGACCTTACTGAACTGTTTAAAGACATAAATTCAGAAGAAGCATAAAATTCACATACTACTCCGGCAACGCATTTATTGCCGTCGCAAACTTTAGTATATCCTCCTCCTTCGTGTCCCAGGCGCACATGAGCCTTACTTCATGGGTGCTGTCTTTCCATACATAAAACGGGTAATGCTCTTGTAATGGTTCATACCATGCGCGGGGTATCTCCGCAAACACGGCATTGGCCTGTACCGGTTTTGTGATCTTTATCCTCCGGTTCTTTGAAATGGATTGGCAAAGCAACTCGGCCATTTTATTGGCATGGGTCGCTGTTTTGCGCCATAGCTCATTTTGGAGCATGGCTTCAAACTGGGCTGCGATGAACCGGGTTTTTGAAGCCAGTTGCATGGTCTGCTTGTGCTTGTAGGCTATATGTTTAGAGAGTTCTTTATTAAATACCACTACTGCCTCGCCCATCATCATACCGGCTTTTGTACCACCAAGAGAAAGAATATCAACACCAGCATTTGTACTGATATCCTTTAGCCCACATCCTAATGATGCGGCCGCATTAAAAAAACGGGAGCCATCTACATGCAGGTACAGCCCATTTTCTTTTGTTAATTTGGCAATGGCTTTTATTTCATCCGGCGTATAAACCGTACCATATTCTGTAGCCTGTGTTATTGACAACATGGCTGTTTGTGCATAGTGCACATCGCCTTTTCTTATCAGCCGTTCGGTGATCGTATCTATATCCAGTTTACCTTTTTCATTGGCATGTAATGGGAAGAACCTGCAGCCCGTAAAAGTTTCCGGTGCTGATGATTCATCATTATAGATATGAGAAGTATCCGAACAAAGAACCGCATTGTACGACTGCGTAGCACTGCTTATGCTGAGTACATTTGCACCTGTACCATTAAATACAAAGTACACATCCACATCAGCATCAAACACCTGTCTGAACAGTGATGTTGCACGCCTGGTGATTTCATCCGCACCGTATGAACGCACATGATCGCCATTAGCTTTTTGTAAGGCTTCCATCACTTCCGGCAATACACCGGCATAATTATCGCTTGCAAAGCTTTTCATCAAAATAGATTTTCGTTAAAATTAGCAGTTTTCCGTACTTTACAACTATATAAATAAAACAAATGAAAAGTTTAAAATTCCTTTTGTTTGCGTTTATGCTTCCCGCCCCATTGTTTGCACAGCGCACTGTGCAGATGCACACCTTGTGGATCAGGCCCCAGGTACATGTAGTATTCAGTGGGTATACCATATCATTTACCATAAAGGATATTGATAAAGCCCTCACATTACTTTCCGAAACCGGCGATACAACATATGGCACATCCTGCGGCTTAGATACAAGCAAAGACTATAATATAGAATTGTATCCCGGCACAAAAATGGAATACCTCAATAAGCTGGAACCTATTTTGCAAAAAGGCATTGGCGCATTCCTGCTTTCAGCCGGGCATGCTTATATAAAAGACAAAAAGCATAAAATAGTTCGCGCAGTTATTATGGACATACAACCGGTAAAGCCCGGAATAGATGATGCATACATGCTCTTCTTTGACCCCCGAAACAATAATATGCTCTTCTCCGGAAAAATGGCCACGGATATGTATAATAAAGACCTCGGTATCAACTAGTACTAATTATTTTTTCCTGGTCCGCACTTCTATAAATACAGAGACGTGGTCATCAGCATCATCATCCTTAGTGCCCACATTAAATGGCAGCCTGTTCATTTCCAAAGTACCCCGGAACAAATAACCCGTACCAAAAGGTGTCGCAGTAAATTGGATATTCACCGGCTTGGTAACGCCTTTCATCGTCAGATCGCCGTGTAATATATAAATAACCCCACCGGGCCGGTCTTGTGTTACACTCGTTGATTTAATTTTTATCAACGGGTATTTGGCCAGGTTAAAATAGTCTCCTTTTTTCAGGTCATTGTCCCTGTCTTTTTTACCCGTATTAATACTGCCAACGCTGATCGCAATATCAAACGATGCCGCCCTGGGGTTTTTAGGATCGAAAGTAATATTGCCGTTCAAATTGTTTAGTGTACCCCTTATTATCTCCTCCCCACCTTTGTGTTTTATTGTCTTAAACTCCACTTTGCAGCCCTTCTCAACAGGCACATATTGTTGCGCCTGTATACCAAATGGCATTAACAGTGATAAAATGATGCTTACAAACTTGCAAGAGATACGGATATTCATAAATGCAAAAATAATAAGGTTTTGATTCGTACACCCAGATTTCTATCGTGCTTACTCTTGAAACATATCTTTATTTCGATTGAATACTACACTCAAAATTCGGTTATCGCAAAATAGTGCGGGTTGTGTTCCTTCATGGCATGATTACACACAAGCAGCCGCGCTATGCATGGCTCCTTATTTGCCTACATCTTCGTGTAAAATTTTGCGCTATAAGTACTCTTGCTTTCTTATTAAAATTTAACAAAAAAATATCCCGGGCAGATCCCCATCTATCGTAAACCTAAAAATGAAGGTATTTGGCGCTGATAACGGACAAATAACATTCTATAAATTGATTTGGCATGGTTTGTTTATTGTAGGTGTTGAGTAAAAAATAAACTCGACTTTTCAGTTAACAGATTAAAAAAACAAACTATGGGGAATTTTACGAGGGTTTTTAGGAAAATGTGTTTTATAGTGCTATGTCTTGCCCTGGGTAGCAAGGCGGCGAACGCAACTACATACACGGCAGTGGTATCAGGTAATTTTAATACAGGACTGACGTGGGGAGGGTCAGCTCCGGGGGCATTAGTGTCAACCGACACTGTGATCATTCCCGCAGGGATTGTTGTGACAATGACAAGTAATGAAGCTTTTTCAGGCACATCTTCGTTAAATGTATTGGGCACACTTACTTCGGGTATATATTCATCTGCGCTTACACTTACGTCGGGTAGACTATTTGGAGCCGGCACCATTGCAGTTGACAGTATGGCGTTAGGACTTATGTCGGGCTTTGTATTTACAGGCTCAATAATAACAACCAAATTAACGTCGCTGGGTGCAACAATTGCTTCTGCGACAAATATTACGGTTAGTAAGCTACTCAACCTTGCATCAGGTACACTGACTGTAGGTACAGGTGGCACACTTACTATGGGTAATTTATCTACAATAGAAGAGACGGGCGGCACGATCACCACCATAGGTGGTGGCTTATTGGGCCTTGACAGTCTTTACAATGTTACCTATACAACATCTGCACTGATCGGTACGGAACTGGGTGGATTAGGAATTGACAGTATCATAATTAATACGCCTGGCACAGTTACACTGGCCGCAAACACCGTTATCAATGGTACACTATCATTAGCGTCCGGCACATTGGCTCTTGCTGGCCATACACTTACATTTGGCCCTGTTGCTAATCTTTTAGCTACAGGTACAGGTACTATTACGGGCAGCACTTTGTCTAATATTATTGTTAACACTACCGGCGGCCTTACCGGTGCACTTCGTTTTGCAACAGGCCTGGGCAGTACCCTCAACAACCTCGTTATAAATACCACTACCGGTGTTACAACGCTTGGTTCTAATCTCAATATCAACAACCTGCTTACAATGACTACAGGCGCATTGGCTATTGGTGCCAATACACTGACTTTAAATCCTACAGGCAATATAGCAGGCGCTGGTACGCTTACAGGTAGTACTGCATCAAACCTCGTTATCAGTACTACAGGTGGGCTTACAAACCCTCTGGCTTTCACCGCCGGCAGCAACATGCTGAACAACCTTACGTTGAATACAACTACAGGCGGCGCAGCAATGGCATCTGATCTTGCTTTGAGCGGTCTGCTTACACTTACATCAGGCACACTGTCGCTCGTTGGTCATACACTGACTTTGAACCCTACGGCAAATGTAGCTGCTACAGGGGCAGGTACCTTGACCGGCAGTGCAACATCAAACCTCGTTGCTAACACAACAGGCAGCCTTACAGGCGCTTTGCGTTTTGCAACAGGTGCTAACACACTGAACAATCTTGTGGTAAATACAGGCGCAGGCACTGGTTTATCTCTTGGTTCGGATCTTGCTATTAACGGCATGCTCACTCTTACAGCTGGCACACTATCGCTCGTTGGTCATACACTGACTTTGAACCCAACAGGCAATATATCGGCCGCAGGCGTAGGTACTATTACCGGTAGCACATTATCTAACCTCGTGGTTAACACTACTGGCGGACTTACAGGCGCTTTGCGTTTTGCAACAGGCCTTGGCGACTCACTCAACACGTTGGTTATAAATACCACCACTGGTGTTACAACGCTTGGTTCTAACCTTAACATCAACAACCTGCTCACAATGACTACAGGTGCATTGGCTATCGGTGCCAATACACTGACTTTGAATCCTGCCGGCAATATAGCAGCTTCAGGTACAGGCATGCTTACAGGTAGTACTTTATCAAACCTCGTTATCAATACTGCAGGTGGGCTTACAAATCCGCTGACCTTCACTACTGGTAGCAATATGCTGAATAACCTTACGCTGAATACAGCTACAGGCGGTGCTACAATGGCATCTGATCTTGCTTTAAGCGGTTGGCTTACACTTACATCAGGTACATTGTCGCTTAATGGCCATACACTTACAATGAACCCTACAGCAGACATATTACCTATTGGTGCAGGTACTTTGTCCGGCAGTGCAACATCCAACGTTGTGGTTAACACAACGGGCAGCATTGCGGGTGCATTGCGTTTTGCAACAGGTAGTGATACACTGAACAACCTGGTGGTAAATACAGGTGCAGGCACTGTCTTATCTCTTGGTTCAGATCTTGGTATTACTGGTATGCTTACACTTACAGCGGGCACATTATCGCTTGCTGGTAATACACTGACCTTGAACCCAACAGGCAATTTGTCTGCCACAGGCTTAGGTACGCTTACTGGTAGCACATTATCTAACCTCGTGGTTAACACAACTGGTGGACTTACCGGTGCACTTCGTTTTGCAACAGGCCTCGGCGGTACGCTCAACAACCTGGTTATAAATACCATTACGGGTGTCACAACGCTTGGTTCTGACCTTAATATCAACAACCTGCTTACAATGACTTCAGGGGCATTGGCTATCGGTGCCAATACACTGACTTTGAACCCTACAGGCAATATAGCAGCTTCAGGTATAGGTACACTTTCAGGTAGTACTTTATCAAACCTCGTTATCAACACTACGGGTGGACTTACAAGTCCGCTGGCTTTAGGTAGCAACATGTTGAACAACCTGACACTGAATACAGGCACTGGTGGTGCAACACTCAGTTCAGACCTTAGCCTTAGTGGTCTGCTCACCCTTGCAACAGGTACACTTTCTCTTAATGGCCATACACTTACTTTGAACCCAACAGCAGATGTATCTGCAACGGGTGCAGGTACTTTGACCGGCAGCGCAACTTCAAACCTTGTGGCTAACACAACAGGCAGCCTTACCGGAGCATTGCGTTTTGCAGCAGGCGGTAATACATTGAACAACCTGGTCGTAAATACAGGTGCAGGCACCGGCTTGTCTCTTGGTTCAGGCCTTGGTATTAGCGGCATTCTTACATTAACAGCGGGTACATTATCACTCCTTGCTAATACACTGACGTTGAACCCAACCGGCGATGTATCAGCAGCAGGTGTTGGTACTATCACAGGTAGCACACTATCTTCAATGGTCGTTAATGCTACAAACGGACTTAGTGGAGCACTTCGCTTTGCAACAGGAGCAGGAACCACGCTTAAGAACATGGTTGTTAACACAGCAACCGGCGGCGCAGCATTGGCTTCCAATCTTAATATAGACAATTTGCTTACACTCACTTCAGGAACTTTGTCGCTAAATGGTCAGACGTTGACACTAAATCCTAATGCAGATCTTTCTGCAATGAGCGCAGGCTCACTTACCGGAAGCACATCATCCAACGTTGTTGTAAACAGCACATTTGGCCTTACCAGCCCATTGCAGTTTGCAACAGGTGGTAAAATACTCCACAACCTCACAGCAAATATGGGCAGCAGCGCTGATAACATCATGCTTGGCTCAAATCTTACTATTCAGGGTGCATTGAATCTTGTATCTGGTAAAATAAAACTGGGCGTTAATGACCTCGATATTGCAACAGGTGGCACAGTAGGCGGCGGAACAGAGAACAGTTATGTAGTAACTGACAGCATCGGCAGCCTTATAATGACTCTTGCAACCGGCGCAAATGATTCCTTTAAAGTAGGAACGGTTAGCAACTTTGCACCAATCGCTTTATTGGCGAACGCAGCTGCTACTACCGGCAATGTAAGTGTAAATGTTGCCGACGGCGTATTGTCAAACGGTACAACAGGTACATTACTTTCTGCTACTCACCCATTGGTTAATACTACATGGTTCGTTTCGAGCACTGCAAGCACCATTAATTATAATATGGTTGCTATGTGGGGCACCGGTATGGAAGTAAATGGCTTCGATCGCACTAATGCGTTTATATCGCATTTTACAGGTGGCGCTTGGGATATGCAGGCTCCTTCTGCTTCAGGCACCGTAGGTGCTATGTATTCTATGACCAGAACAGGTATTACTTCGCTTAGCCCCTTCATGGTGAGAAGCGGGTCAGCACCGTTATCTGTTCCTGTTATTACTGCCGTTAGCCAAAAGGTATCAATATACCCTAACCCAACGACAAATACACTTAACTATACTACTACCGGTACTATCAGCAGTATTGATATTTCAAACCTCACTGGCCAGGTTGTAAAATCAGCTAATGGTTTGTCTCAATCTGTATCCGTATCCGAATTACCAACAGGTACTTACTTCATCCATTTTAATGGTACTGATGTAAATACAGTGTTGAAGTTTATTAAAGAATAATTTCACAGCAATAACATTGCAAAGGGCTGACCCAAAAGGTCAGCCCTTTTTAAAATACTGGTGTCCCACACCTTTTTCTGGTGTGGGACACCTATGTTTTATGATCCAAACTTCATCGCCGCTATCCCCGCCCGTGGCCATAGCACGCTTGTGCATTTGTTCATTATGGAGCAAGCTCAATCAAAGTGTCATTCTGCCCCCGGTCGAAGGATGACTGCTCGGCAATATCACTTCGCCAAATCAACGTCAGTGCGAGGCACGAAGCAATCTCACAAAATGCCAGGGCTCTGCCCAAACTGATTAAAGTCTTAGCGAAACGAGATTTAAATCAACCAATAAAAGCAGGTCTCCGACCGCCATGATTACTACAAATGCCAAATAGAGTTACAAAATAAATACCCATTACACGTGGTAACCGCTACTGGTCGAAGTGTAGCTTCCCTAGTTTCCACCGCCTTTGCAAATATCCCTGTAATGTAATATCGATTATTACACTATGTAATTCCCCCGGGGGCACGGTTTTTAGACCTTGTTGGATAAATGTTCAAAGCGGTAAAACAGAGATACTATGAAGAAAATATTGATCGCACTTGCACTCGTAGGAATATCCTTTTCTGGCGCAGAAGCACAAACGAAGAGTTCAGGCACAAAAGAAACTTGTAGATGCGCTGCAATAGCAAGAGAGGCGAAAGCTAGCGGCGTTGCACACACGCATCGGCACGCCGGTGCCACAGCCACATCTGCCGATATATATCAGGTCTGCGTTGAAAAGGGTGGCCATTATGAATGCTGTGTGCATTATAAAAAAGTGGCAAAGGTATCGGCAAAGTAGCCTCATGAAATTTCTTAACCAAAAAAAATAAAAGAGATGAAACAAGTATTGATCGCGCTGGTAATCACAGCATTTGCATACACAAGCACCGAAGCACAGACGGTATGTCAGCCCGCCGCACCTAAACACAGTACGGCAGTGAAGCATAAAAAGACTGTGAAGACGTTCACGCAAACTACGGCAACGCTTGCGTGCCGGATGTATCCATATCAGGTGTGCTCTATACTGCCCGATAGAAGATCTGTCAGTTGCTATTATACTACTGACAGCGACCAGCAAGCCCAAACGGGAGCAACTACTATTTATGGCCCAACGGGTCCTATGCCGGGTGAGGCTGTGCATTTTAAGGTGCGCACCTATGTAATAAAGGGCAACGACAAGGGAGCTTTCTGTAAAAGAAATAAAGATGATAATGCAACCGTGTGTTCTCAGCCGGGGGTCCTTCTCAGAGATGAGAACGGATACTATAGTTACGGTGAGGCAGTGCCAAAGAACGTAGCCGTACGTATGACAGAAAAATAATGTAAGGAAGTAATACTCCCCATCATGGCGAAGCATCTCGCTTGCGAAAATGCTCTAACTATCGCGATAATTAGCGTAGCGCGCTCCTACTGGTTTAGTTAGTTTTCAACTGACACTTCTCCCCTCCGAGTCTCTCCCTTCGCGAACTTGGAGGCAATCTCTCAACCCACGCCCCTGCACAAAGCCATTCAGCTTTATCTATAGCGTCTCCTGACGGGGCCAAATTGTATTCGCTACATTTCAGCGTCTGGCTAGCCCTTCGGCATGCGGAGCATTTTGCCGGAGGGGGCC
>CAIRZD010000272.1 GCA_903882965.1 uncultured Bacteroidota bacterium | reverse complement strand
AGTTGATATTGGAAATGCTATTTTCATATCGGCAAAGTATTGCAAGGCATCTTCTTTTTTATCAAATTGCTTATCAAAATCCATTTCTGTATTTGTTTCAATAACATAAGCAGTACCCCGCACAACAAAATACACATCATTACCGCTGCCATCATCTTCTGTTTCTGTTTGTGATAACATTAGATTTATGTATGTCGGCTCTCGCTCGGATGGATATGGAGTGGATTTCAACACTTACTTTTAATTTTGCTAATTTGTAATAAAAACCTTGCCATGAGCAATGTTCGGACTATAAAGTTACAGGAAATACCCTTAACTTACAATGAAAAATATGAATTATGGAACTCAATTTATTATTCCCGCTACATTCTGAATCAAACATATTAGGCACAATAACTGACTTTATACCTGTCAATATGGATTGTGTTAAAACATTGTCTTACCATAGAGATGCGAATAGAATGAAAGGATACAGCACGATATTTTTCCATCTTACAAATAAGGAAACACACGAATGGAAATTAGGTAAGTTGCCTGAATTTGATGCTGAATTTTCACGCATAAAAGAAGCATCATTGCTATCGCACTCCTTAGTTTTAGAAACAGTCGCCTAATCCCATGAGAGAAATATCAATTGTATATAAAAACTCGGATTACATTATCCATTTTCGATGTAAAGAACATGGGAGATTTCTCCGACTATTTAACAGCCATATCGGGAATACCGATTATACCGTGTTTTTTGATGATGCACGACTAAAAGACCAATTTGGCGACCCATTTGAATTTTCCATGACACCGTATCCTGTTTTTCAAATTTTACTCGCTAAAGAAAGTGCAGCTTGGGATATGGCAGACGCTATTTTGAAAGCAGTAGCTAAATCTGATTCTTTTTCCTCATAACATCTGTTAAAAAACTTTAACTTTCAAAAGGACGCACTACCGTTTTTTTACTTTGTATACAGGTCTAAAAAACAATTCTTACTTTTGCGCCCTGATCGTAAATCCAGAATAGAATAATATGGGTAGGATATTTGAAGTTCGTAAGTCATCAATGTTTGCACGCTATGACCGCATGGCTAAGCAATTTAGCCGTGTAGGCAAGGAAATAGCCATTGCTGTAAAAAAAGGTGGCCCTGAGCCTGATACTAACCCTATGCTGCGCCGTGTCATGCAGAACGCCAAGTCGTTCAACATGCCAAAGGATCGCATAGAGGCAGCCATTAAGAATGCAATGGGCAAAGATACCAGCAGCTATGACGAGGTGCTGTATGAAGGCTATGCACCTTATGGCATTGCTTTACTCGTAGTCACAGCTACAGATAATACTACACGTACAGTAGCTAATGTGCGTTCACATTTTAATAAAGGCGGCGGAACACCTGGGAATAGCGGATCAGTTGCTTTCCTTTTCAAGCACCTGGGTATGTTCAAACTAAAGCCGGAAGGCCTCAATATGGACGATCTGGAACTCGAACTTATTGATTATGGTCTTGAAGAGGTTGGCGAAGATAGTGATGGCAACATAATTGTAAGGTGCGGCTTTACTGACTTTGGCAGTATGCAGAAGGCGCTTGAAGAAAAGGGTATAACACCCATTTCATCAGAACTGGAATGGATTCCCGAAAATACAATTGCAGTTACCGAAGAGCAATCAGAAGAAGTATTCAAGCTCATCGACCGTCTCGAGCAGGACGATGATGTGCAGCACGTGTTTCACAATATGGCTTAATGGGAGCTTCCCCTTTTTATTCTACGTTTTAACTCATGAAACCCACGCACTCACTTCCCCTGCTTGTTGGCCGTAAACCGGTGCTGGAAGCATTGGAGCAAGGTGTTACTATTGAAAAAATATTCCTGCTGCGCACCGCTACCGGGGCAGATGTTGTTACCATAAAGCAGCGTGCCAAAGAATTGAATATCCCGGTGAGCCAGGTGCCCGTCGAAAAGCTCGACTATCTCACTAAGGTACAGCATCAGGGCATAGTAGCATGGACATCTCTTTTGCAATATATCGACCTCCAGGCAGGCATATCTTATGTCGTCGAAAAAGGCGAAGTCCCACTGTTCCTTTTACTCGATGGTATCACAGATGTGCGCAATGTCGGTGCTATTGCCCGTAGTGCGTTATGCTGCGGCGCTCAGGGTATTATTTTACCTTCCTCTGGTGCAGCATCCCTTAACGAAGATGCCATTAAAACTTCTGCCGGCGCATTGCGCAAAATATTATTGTGCCGCACACCATCAGTTCAGCAGGCAATGGATGTTTTGCGCCTCAATGGCATTCAGATTTTAGGCACACAGATGAAGGGTAGTGTGCCAGTTTACGAAAGCAACCTCACCATTCCTTCTGTTATTGTAATGGGCGCTGAGGATACCGGTATCAGCAAGGACGTCTTGAAACGTGCCGATCAACTGATACGTATACCCATGGTAACCAATTTCGACTCACTTAATGTATCTGTTGCTGCAGGCATGATACTTTACGAGGCCCTCCGCCAAAGGGTAGTAGGCAGGTAAAGAACTTTGTTGGTTAAACAAAATAAGAATCCGGTACTGTTTACAAATTTCCAATCCCAAATTCCTTAACTTCGGTATCACTAATATACATACCATGTTGTTCAAAGGGAAAACTGTATTTATTACTGGCGGTAGCAGGGGCATTGGAGAAGCTATTGCTTTGCGTCTAGCAAAAGAAGGCGCTAATATAGTTATCGCTGCAAAATCTGTCAAAGAAGATCCGCGTCTTGGCGGCACAATTTATACTGCCGCCGAAAAAGTAAATGCCGCAGGAGGCAAAGGCTTGGCTATTCAGTGCGACATCCGTGATGAAGAACAGGTCATTGCAGCAGTGCAGCAGGCCATTACTGTTTTCGGAGGTATCGACATCCTTGTAAATAATGCATCAGCTATTTCCCTCAGCAACACCGAGGAAACTGAAATGAAACGCTTTGATCTCATCCATGATATTAATGTCCGGGGCACTTTCCTGGTTACAAAACATTGTGTCCCCTTTCTGAAAAAATCAGGCAATGGCCACATCCTCACACTTTCCCCGCCGATAGACCTCAACCCCCAATGGATGGAGCCATACGTTGCCTATACCATCAGCAAATACAACATGAGCATGATGACCCTCGGATGGTCTTTAGAATTCAAAAAATATGGTATTGCAGCTAATTCACTCTGGCCCGTAACCACCATTGCTACAGCCGCTGTTCAGAATCTTTTAGGCGGCGACTCGCTCATGAACAGGAGTCGCAAACCCGATATCCTCGCAGACTGTGCATACTATATTCTCAAACAATCGGCTAAAGAATGTACCGGCCATTTATTCCTTGATGAAGATGTACTCAAAGCTGCCGGTATTACAGACCTTGATCAATATGCTGTAAAGCCCGGAGGCCCGTTACAAAGAGATCTTTATGTGGCATAATTTTTTAGCTTATGGTTTGTATTTAAATATATCATAACTTGCAGTAACAAAAATACTATATCATATGAAACGCCTGTTTTTCTTCCTCATCGTAATTGTGTTTATTTCCCAATCCTGCAGCAAGAACAACAACAATAATTCTGTCTCGGTAAATCCCAGGAGTGCAGCTATGACTTTTATGAACACAGGTGTCATTAAAGGCCCAAGCCTTTTCATGAACGATTGTACTGCCGCTTTTCTAATTACTATTAATGGAGTCGATTCATTTGCCAGTTTTAATGCATTGCCCGCTGGCAGCGGCATTGACCTCTCTACAGCTACTTTTCCCATCAACGTCAAGCTTAATTGGCACCACCTCGCTGGTAATCCATGTGGTGTTATTGTGATTGATGCGGTTGCAGCAGATTAACACGGTCGTGATTAAGCAGATCAGTTATCGTTATTTGCCAATCCCTCCAGGATTCCATACGCTATTTGTTCAAGGATTTGCCCTATTATTTGTGCAAAACTCGGGTTTTTATAAGCTAGCCAGCCCAATAGTCCGCATATCCCTACCGCTAACAGCACGTAACTTATAGTGCCGAGTATCTTTCCGGCTCTGGCCATTGCTACATCTTGTCTGTCTCCATGCAAACTTGCATTGGCATAACTTATTGCCTTGATACCCATAGGGAATATTACCAGCCCTATCAGTCCGCACATCAGTGCCTTGTAGCCATTGCTCTGGGATAGCAATTGTATTTTCGGATGCCCATTCAGCCACTGCATTAATTTGCCTTCTGTATGATAGATATTTTGTTCTTGTTTTAGGGATGTATATTGGCTCTGTGCAGATATAGTGGTAATAGAATTCCTGACCAGGAATCTGGCTGACGCATTTTGTACAAAATAGAATAAAATAAAGATGGATCACAACTATCCGAAACTTTTTTGCCTGAATAGCGGCCATACCTTTGGTTAAGAACGACCAAAACACAAAAATATGGGGCTATTCAAACGTAGTAAAAATAATAACAAACCGTTACT
>CAIRZD010000271.1 GCA_903882965.1 uncultured Bacteroidota bacterium | reverse complement strand
GTAACGGTTTGTTATTATTTTTACTACGTTTGAATAGCCCCATATTTTTGTGTTTTGGTCGTTCTTAACCAAAGGTATGGCCGCTATTCAGGCAAAAAAGTTTCGGATAGTTGTGAAATCAAATAAAGTAATTTTGACAAATAGTTGGTTAGCACTATAATATAATTATAGGTTTTCAGGGAAATTTGGATCGAGGAATATACAAAGGGTGCTAAAGCATTTATTTTTATATTGCAAATGATAAAATAGCTATTTATTAGTATTCAAATAACAGGTATTTAATGCTTTTTTGAGTACTTTCGCTATATAGTTGGAAAGGCTATTCAATTTTTTTATACCCTTACCTGAAAAGCGAAAAATAAATAATTGATTGCTTTTATTACAAAATAAGTCTAAATGCTTAACAAATAATCAACATAAAAAAATATGAAAAAGAGACATTTACTTCAAGTGGCTATCATAGCAATATTATCATGCGGCTCTTATGTAGCGAGCGCACAAGGTATGGCGGTAAACGCGAGCGGGTCTTCGCCGGATGGATCTGCTATGCTAGATGTATCTTCTACATCGAAAGGGATGCTGGTGCCAAGGATGACAAATGCACAGATTGGTGCAATAAGCAACCCCGCTACCAGCTTGCTGGTATACCAGACGGATGGCACGCCAGGTTTTTATTATAATAGCGGCACATCCGGTTCGCCAACCTGGGCAGCTGTAACCCCAGCATCATCTGGCGGAGGCTTAATATCGTATGCTGATTTTTTTGCGCTGATGCCCCCTGATAATGCTGCAACTGTGGCTCCTGGTTCCGATGTATCATTTCCGCAGAACGGCCCGGTGTCATCGGATGGGAACATTGCACTTACAGGCCCGACTTCATTTAATTTAGCTAATATAGGTACTTACCAGGTTTCGTTCCAGGTGAGTGTGGATGAGCCGGGACAATTCATTTTAACCCTTAACGGTGCTGACCTTGCTTATACCGTAGCCGGAAGAGCGACCGGTACATCTCAAATAACCGGTACGTGCCTTGTGCAAACGACTAGTATTAATTCTATACTTACCGTCCGGAACCCGGCAGGCAATTCTACAGCCCTGACCATAACTCCATTAGCAGGCGGAACGCGGCCGGTTTCTGCGCATCTTGTGATAACAAGGATTCAATAACAGGTTTGAATATGGTTGCACCAGGGAGAAGCAAGGTATAATTTAGCTTTGAATTGAGCCAATGAGTGCGTAGGGAAAAAATAAAAGTTTTAAAAATGACCGGAAACATAAACATACGTTTTTGAACATTTAGAAGACATAAAAATAATTTATGAAAAGATATCTACTTTTAATAGCAGGGATATACAGCACTATAAGTTCGTTTGCCTCACCAACGACGGGCACTACCATTGCCATAACACCCGGTACAACGGTTGTAATGAGGGGTAGCGGGCAGGCTACAGCAGCCGGCGGGAGTTTTATAAATAATGGTATTTATATAGATACCACTGGCACATTTAATGCCCTTGGTGCGTTTGCTTTTAGCGGGAGCGGTACTACCAATATGAACAACCTGGTTTTCAATACTTCAAGCGGCACTTCAGTTTTCAATTCATTAGTATCGGTTTATAATATCACAACAATTACCGCAGGCAATGTAAATGCCAATAATGATTTGTATATACGGTCAGATGCAGGTGGAGCAACCATGGTCAACAATGGCTCGCTGACAGGTAATGTGCAGGGGCTGATAACCCAAGCCTCAACAACAGGCGAGGTATCTGATTATACATCAAACCTATCACTGAATATTTCAGGGTCAGTTATGGCATACCAATGGGAGTCTTCTCCTGACAACATAACATGGAGCCCCATAGCGGGAGCGACAAATGCTACATATACTGCAACAGTAACTGCAACGGTCTATTACAGTTGTAGCCTTAGTACTACAAATAGTGTTTTTGCGGAATCAACGTCGAGTGTGGAGCTTCCTTTTATCAATACGCCTCCGACATTTAATAATGGGACAACACAAGGTTTCAGCATTTGTGAAAATGCAACAGCATATGACATCACTTCATTACTGACAGTAAGCGATATTGACGCCGTCCAGACAGAAACGTGGACCATATCATCTGCGCCGAATAATGGCGGAACGCTTGGTGGTTTTTCTACTGCCAATACTGCAAGCTCAGGGAGTACAAATATTACTCCCGGCAATGCAGTGACTTATATGCCTGCTGCAGGATTTAGTGGTACGGAGACATTTGCGATACAGGTAAGTGATGGTGCCGGTGGTACTGCTACTACAACTTTTACTGTAACGGTGAATCCGACACCTGCACCTATATACGGGAACATGAGTATTTGCGGTACATCAACAACTACATTGGCTACTGACGATGGGGCCGGAAACTGGACGAGCAGTAATGCTAATGTAACAATAGATGGGTCGGGTAATGCGACGGGTGTATCGGCAGGGACGGCAACAATTACGTATACTAATCCTACAACGGGTTGTATGACCAGTACTACGGTATTGGTAAACAACCTGCCAAACGCAGGAAGTATCAGCGGTGCTGCGAGTGAGCTTACGGGTGGAAGCATTAATTTAACTGATGGTGCGGGAGGATGGGCAGCACAGACTTCAATGACTACAGCTATGGCAGGTGCTGCGGTAGCTGCGGTGAATGACAATATCTATATAATGGGTGGGCTGAATGGCGGCGGACATTATTCTAGCGTGGAAGTATATAATATTACTAATAACATATGGGGAACTGTATCTTCTATGCCTGGGATAAGGTACCAGGGAGATGGCGCCGGTGTAATTAATGGTAAAATATATGTACCGGGAGGGTGGACACCAGTATTACCTCATAATACTTTATTTATTTATGATCCATCAACCGACACCTGGACTAACGGAGCAACAATGCCGAGTATCAGTGCACAAGGGGTAACAGGTGTAATTAATAATAAGCTTTATGTAACAACAGCCGCAAATGGTGTGGGTGGTTATGCAAATTATTTATTTTCTTATGACCCAACTTTAGATAGCTGGACTACACTAGCGGGTTCTCCGAGCGCTCATGCAAGCCCTGCGGGTGGTGTGATCAATGGTAAGCTATATGTAGCAGGTGGAGCAGATGGTGTGGGCAACCCAACCGCACAGCTTGATGTGTATGACCCAACAACAACACTGTGGTCGACAAAGACAAGCATGCCAATAGCAGTATCTGCGCCGGTGAGTGGTGTAATGAATGGTAAGCTTTATGTAGTAGGTGGGACAAGTGGTGGAACTACATTAAATACGATGTATATCTATGACCCGGTGAGTGATACATGGACCACAGGCCCGACAGCACTGACAGCAAGTTCGCGAGCAGGTGGCCTTGTAGCGAACAATGGTTCATTATTTTTCATTGGTGGATTTAACAGCGGGTATTTAACTAATAATGCATCTTTTACTCCGTATACGTGGAGCAGCAGTAATACTGCTGTAGCTACCGTAAACCAAAGCGGTGCAGTAGCGGGTATAGCCGGCGGTACCACAACAATAACTTATACAGCAGGGAGTACATGTACTTCAATAGCTACAGCGCCAATTACTGTATTAGCGCCGATAAACGGGGCTTCTGCGGTATGTGTTAACGCCAGTATTACGCTGAGTGATGTAACTACAGGGGGTGCCTGGAGCAGCAGCAACGCAAATGCTACTGTAGATGGTTCAGGTAATGTGACCGGCCAGATTGCAGGTACGGCAGTGATCTCTTATGTAGCATCTACAAGTACAGTTACTGCTACTGTAACTGTTAATCCTTTGCCAACATCAACCGGAGTTACTAATAGTGGCCCGATATGTAATGGCGGCACGGTATCACTTAATGATAATTCGATCAACGCTGATACATGGGCATGGACAGGTTCTGATGCGTCGTCATCGACAGTTCAAAGTCCTGTAATGAGCCGATCGGCCACTACTACCTATTCATTAACACTAAGCAACTCTGTAACAGGTTGTAACCAACCTACGGTTTATACAACAACAGTTAGTGTTAACCCAGTACCGTCATCGACAGGCATAACGAGCAATAATCCGATATGTATAGGTGGCACAGTATCGCTGAATGATAATTCAAGTAATGCAACTGCATGGTCGTGGATGGGTTCTGATGGATTTAGTTCAACATTACAGGCGCCGACAGCTACGCCAACGCTTACTACTACCTATTCATTAACGGCAAGCAGTAATGGCAGTGGTTGTGTATCACCCGTATATATGACAACGGTAACAGTTAATCCGGTACCATCATCAACAGGAATAACGAATAACAACCCGATATGTATAGGTGGAACGGTGACATTGAATGACAATTCAAGTAATGCGACAGCATGGTCTTGGATGGGTTCTGATGGGTTTACTTCAACCTTGCAGGTACCGACTGCTACACCGACAGTCACTACTACTTATTCATTAACGGCAAGCAGTAATGGCAGTGGTTGTGTATCGCCGGTTTATATGACAACAGTTACTGTAAATCCAGTACCATCGTCAACAGGCATTACGAATAACAACCCGATATGTATAGGTGGTACTGTATCACTGAATGACAATTCAAGTAATGCAACAGCGTGGTCGTGGATGGGTTCTGATGGGTTTACTTCAACCTTGCAGGCGCCCACAGCTACGCCAACGATCACTACTACCTATTCATTAACGGCAAGCAGTAATGGCAGCGGCTGTGTATCGCCTGTTTATATGACAACTGTAACTGTAAACCCGGTACCGTCATCAACAGGGGCTACTAATGATGGCCCAATATGTATAGGTGGCACGGTATCGCTGAATGACAATTCAAGTAATGCGACAGCGTGGTCGTGGATGGGTTCTGATGGGTTTACTTCAACATTACAGGCGCCTACAGCTACACCAACAATTACTACTACCTATTCATTAACGGCAAGCAGTAATGGTAGTGGCTGTGTATCGCCAATATATACGACACTGGTAACTGTTAATCCTGTACCATCATCAACGGGGGCGACCAATAGTGGCCCGATATGCTATGGCACAACGGTAACGTTGTATGATAATTCGAGCAATGCGACTTCATGGTCATGGATGGGTTCTGATGGATTTAGTTCTCCATTACAGTCGCCAACGGCTACTCCAACAATTACGACCACTTATTCATTAACTGCAAGCAGTGACGGTAGTAATTGTGTATCACCAGTATATACGACAACAGTAACTGTGTACCAGTTGCCGGACATTACTGCGATCCCGAACCAAACATTATGTAATAATACAGCGACAGTTGCAGATACTTTTAACAGTTCTGTGGGCGGTACGACTTATGCATGGACAAACAGCAACAGCAGTATTGGGTTAGCATCAAGCGGCACGAGTGGTATAATAGCCTCATTTATTGCTACTAATAGTGGTGGTGTAATGGACACCGGGACCATAATAGTAACACCAACCGCAAACGGATGTGTAGGGCCACTAGATACATTTATGGTTATTGTGAACCCGACACCAACATTTATACCAAGCCCTATACCGGCTATATGCCAGGGTGTTACGGGCACGACACTTTCATTTAGCGGACTAACCGGAGGTAGCGCTTATACTGCACCAACAGTAACCTTTCCTTACACAGGTAGTGTGCAAGCATATACTGTAGCTCCAGGGATAACATCATTAGCCGTAGATATGGAAGGCGGTAAGGGTGGTGATTATCCGGGTATTGGTTTTGGCGGTGGTGGCGGCAGGGTACAATGTACTATGGCGGTAACTCCGGGGCAGGTTTATTATGTTTATGTAGGCCAGGCGGGCAATGACGGAGGAACGGGTCTTGTGCCTCCGGGCGGGCTCAATTCAGGTGGTGGTGCTGACGGCGGTGCAGGTAGTAACAGTGATGTTGGAGCGGCAGGTGGTGCAGCAAGTGATATCAGAACGTCTACTCCTGTAATTGCAGGTAGTGTTCTTGCTTCATTAAACACCCGACTAATAGTAGCAGGTGGTGGAGGTGGTGCATCGTGGGATTGTGGAGAGAACGGTGGCCCGGGTGGTGACACCGTTGGTGGTAACAGCTATGATTGCAGTACTTATTTTTCGCCAACAAGTGGCGGTTCCCAGACAGCAGGCGGTTTTGGTACTCAAAATTATGGTGCATTCGGGAATGGTGGAGATGCATATTTTAGTTATTGGGGCGGCGGTGGCGGCGGCGGCTGGTATGGTGGCGGTGGAATGTACTCAGGTTCCGGCGGTGGCGGATCTTCTTACCCGGCAATTAATGGCGGGATGATATCGAACCTTATGCATACGCAAGGGGCCAATTCTTCAGGTAACGGGTATGTTACAATTGCGCCAGTGCCCTCAAGCATTACCTACACTTATTCTATAGTTTGGAGCAGTGCAGCTATTACTGCCGGATTAACTAATGTTATAAATGATACGGTATCAACATCTCCGATAAATATATCGCTGCCATCTACAACTGCGGCGGGTGTATACACAGGTACGGTAACCTTAACCAGCGGGCCATGCAGTAACAGTACAGGTTATCCAATCAGTGTTACTGTAAATCCGTTACCGGCAGTTACACCATCTATTATAAACCAGACTTTGTGTAACAATACAGCGACTGTTGCGGATACTTTTAACAGCTCAGTAGCAGGTACAACTTATACATGGACAAACAGTAACAGCAGTATTGGGTTGACAACAACCGGGGCAGGTAATATCATCCCTTCCTTTACGGCGATGAACGGCACAAGTGTTATTGATACGGGGATCATTGTAGTAACACCCACGGCAAACAGTTGTGTAGGGGCATTAGATACCTTCATGATCATTGTGAATCCAACGCCATCTGTAGATGCATCAGCAGACCAGATGTTATGTAATGGGTTTGCAACAACTACTGTAGATTTCAGTGGTTCAGCTGTAAGTGGGACAACGTATGTATGGACCAATAATAATTTAAGCATCGGGCTTGCATCAGTG
>CAIRZD010000270.1 GCA_903882965.1 uncultured Bacteroidota bacterium | reverse complement strand
AATATTGCACCAACTTTAGTAGGAGGGTCTAAAAAACATGGCGGGGCAGATTTAGGCCCTACTAGAGCAAAAAAGGCTTGGGTAGAATTAGGTGTTGATGGACATGGATTAGCAGATCTTCCACCAAAAATCGATTTTGTGGGAATGCCAAGATTAACCTTGAAAATGGCAGCATTAATACAAGGTTTTCCTGAAGATTGGCAATTCAGTGGAAAAAAAACTCCTGCATATAGACAAGTAGGTAATGCATTTCCTCCTCCTGTTGCAAAGGTGATTGGTAAATCAATATTAAAAGCACTAAAAGATGCCGAAAACAAAGAAAGAAAATAAAGGTTCAAGAGCAAAACTTAGGGCATTTTTTATTGAAAATGTTGGAAAGATATTAAGTGGTGAAGCTTTGTTTGAAATTTCTGGACGAAAAAGTGAATGGGGGAGGCGAGTAAGGGAATTACGCAATGAGGAAGGTTTGAATATAGTCACACATAATGATAGAAGTGACTTAAAACCTGGGCAATATATTTTGATAGATTTAAAACCAATTCCATCATTTGAGAGAGGAATATCAAAAGAAACCCGTGCTTATGTTTTAGATAGAAATGGATTTACATGCCAAATGTGTGGTGCTGCCGCAGGAGAGCCGAATCCATACGATCAGGGGAGAAAAACAAGACTGCATATTGGGCACATCATTGATAAGTCAATGGGAGGTTCAGATGAACCTGGAAATTTAAGAGCAATATGTTCAGTATGTAATGAAGGGGCGTCAAATTTAACCCTTAATAGGCCTGATGCTATAAAATTGTTAGCCCAAATACGTCGCGCACCGGGTAAAGACCAATTAGATGTATTAAAATGGCTTATTACAAAATACCCAAAACAATCAGAGGCGTTGTTAAATTAAGCTAAGTTATATTTATTATTAATTTTCATCTACATAGCCATTTCTCTGCTGATTTTTCAATAATTTACACTGTAGAAAGAATGTTTTATGAATAGAACTATCCGTAAAGTAGCGGTATTAGGAAGCGGGGTTATGGGATCGCGCATTGCATGTCATTTTGCAGGTATTGGTGTGCAGGTATTGCTGCTTGATATTGTGCCGCCTGCGCTCAATGATGCTGAAACGGCAAAGGGGCTTACACTCAATGACAAGCAGGTTCGCAACCGCATAGTGAATGATGCCATGCAGGCAACGCTGAAGAGTAAACCATCGGCAGTATATACCAAATCGGTTACAACCCGTCTTACAACCGGTAACATAGACGATGACCTGCCAAAGATCGCAGACTGCGACTGGATAATAGAAGTAGTGGTGGAGCGCCTGGATATAAAGCAACAAATATTTGACAAGGTAGAAAAATACCGTAAGCCGGGAACGCTGGTGACCACCAATACATCAGGAATACCTATACACCTGATGAGTGAGGGCAGGAGTGAAGATTTTCAGCAACATTTTTGTGGCACACACTTTTTTAATCCGCCACGTTACTTACGCTTGCTGGAAATAATACCAGATCCTAAAACAAAGCCTGAAGTACTTGACTTCCTGATGGATTATGGGAGCCGTTTCCTCGGTAAGACAACGGTGCTTTGCAAGGATACTCCAGCTTTCATCGCAAACCGGGTAGGGGTGTTTGGGTTCATGGCGGTATTCAGTGCTATGCAGCAGTTGGGACTTAATGTGGACGAAGTGGATGCGCTTACCGGCCCGGTGCTGGGCAGGCCAAAATCAGCCACATTCCGTACCGGTGATGTAGTGGGGCTTGATACACTTGTACATGTAGCTAAAGACCTGCCGGCTAATGCGCCAAATGATGAAGCTAAAGACTTATTTAAAATGCCGCAGTTTCTCGAAACCATGCTGGCAAATAAATGGTTGGGCGATAAAACAGGGCAGGGCTTTTATAAAAAGGTGAAAGGCGAAAAAGGTAAATCTGACATACTGACGCTGAACCTGCAAACCATGGAATATGGGCCAAAGGTGAAAACAAAATTTGCCACACTTGAAGCCGCAAAGCTGGTTGATGACCTGGCGCCAAGGCTTAAAGTATTATATAATGGAGCAGATAAGGCGGGCGAATTCTACAAGCTTTTTCACCAGATGCTGTTTGCTTACATTTCTAACCGTGTGCCGGAGATAACTGACGAGTTGTATAAAATTGATGAGGCCCTTAAAGCGGGCTTTGGCTGGGAGATAGGTGCTTTTGAAAGTTGGGATGCCCTTGGTGTGAAAAAGGTGCTGGGCCAGATGACCGCCGCAGGCAAGCAGGTGGCGCCATGGGTGCAGCAGATGCTGGACAAAGGCATTACTGCTTTTTACAAAACGGAGAACGGGCAACGCAAGTATTATGATATACGCACACAAACTTACCAGCCTATTCCGGGTTTGGGTGGTTTCATCATGCTGGAACACCTGGACGAAAAAGTGGTGTGGAAGAACAGCGCCTGTAAACTATATGATATCGGTGATGACGTGGTAGCACTGCGCTGGAATACAAAGATGAATAGTATAGGTGGTGAGGTGCTGGAAGGGGTGCAGAAATCAGTAGCAACAGCGGAAGAAAAATATAAAGGATTAGTTATAGCCAATGGCGGTGCAAACTTTAGTGCGGGCGCCAATGTGGGATTGATATTCATGTTTGCAGCCGAGCAGGAGTTTGATGAGCTGGACATGGCTGTACGCCAGTTCCAGAATACTACTATGCGGTTGCGGCACAGTAGTATACCGGTTATTGTAGCGCCACATGGGCTGACGCTGGGTGGTGGTTGCGAGATGTGCCTGCATGCAGATGCGGTACAGGCATCTGCCGAAAGTTATATAGGCCTTGTGGAAGTAGGCGTAGGGCTTATTCCCGGCGGTGGTGGCACAAAAGAAATGGCTTTGCGCGCCAGCGACCGGAATATAAAAGAAGATATCGAGGTAAATTATTTGCAGCAGTTGTTTATAAATGTGGGTACAGCTAAGGTATCGACATCTGCACACGAGGCGTTTGAGAATTTTGTATTGCGGCCGGGTACGGATCATATTTCCATTAACCCGGACAGGCGTATTGCGGATGCAAAACGGAATATACTCACGATGTGGGAGCGGGGGTATACGCAACCTGTGGCACGTAATGATGTTAAAGTACAGGGCCGCGGCGGATTAGGTGGTTTGCTGGCCGGTATACATGGCATGTGGCGTGGTAATTACATTTCTGATTATGATAAATTCATTGCCGAGAAGCTGGCTTATGTAATGTGCGGCGGCGATCTTTCCCAACCAACATTAGTTAGCGAGCAATATTTGCTGGACCTGGAGCGCGAGGCATTCTTAAGCCTATGCGGGCAAAAGAAAACGCTGGAGCGTTTGCAGAGTATATTGACTACGGGTAAGCCGTTGAGGAATTAAAAAGAAAAGGTAACTTCCAATAGCCTCGTCTATGTCTTTGACGGCAATAATTATGTTTTTGATAAGAATGCCAAATAATAATAAGAACTACATTTGAGTAATATTAAAGGATGCGAAAAAGAATGAATAGAGTGAAGCTAGGGTTACTGAGTGTATTAATGATGTTTTTGGGCAATGTGGTTTTTGGCCAGGACCAGCCGGGATCCGTATCGATCACTCCTATATTTGATAGTACAGATAAGGGTGCTGATAAAGAAAAGACTATTGATAAAGCTCCACAGATAACGCTTAGCGATTATAGTGAGCTGTACAAGCGTTCGCCAGACTCAGTGTATGACCAATATCGCTACATGCTCATCGAAGCAAAGCAATATAAAGAGGCGGAAAAAGTAGTGCAAAACCAGATGAGCCACAACAGGCAAAATGCATTTTTGCATATTGACCTTGGTGATGTGTATGCATGGGAGAAAAAATATGATAAAGCCCAGCAGCAATATGATAGCCTGCTGCGCGTAATAAATGGCGATGATATACTAACCCAGCGGATAGCAAAAGCATTTATTGATGCAGGAAATGAAGAGTATGCCATTCTTACGTATGAAAAAGCAGCTCATTTATTGAATGCCCCTTATTATTACAATTTACCACTGGCGAAATTGTATGATAAATGTGGCAATCTTGATAGAGCCATTGATATGCTACTGGTTTTTATTCCCGGGCAAGGTGTAAACCTGGAGAGTGTAAAATCGCTTTTATTGGAGATGCTGGGCACTGACGCTGCCAAGCTGCAGCAAATGCAAAAGGCGCTGATCAAAAAAATAAATGATGATCCGGGCAATGCGTATTATGCAGAACTGATAACCTGGATATACACACAAAAGAATGACTGGGATGGCGCACTTATACAAATAGAAGCACTTGATGAGCGGAATAAGGAAGGAGGCAGGCGGTTGATGGAGTTTGCACATCTGGCAATGATAGCCAAGCAATATGAAACGGCTGCTAAAGCTTATGATGATGTAATAGCCATGGGAACAACTGCGGCGAACTATGTAGCGGCCGGGAGTGAAAAGCTGAGCGTTGCATTCCTTGGGTTAAAAAATGATACAATCATAACTACTGATGCGGTAAATAATTTGCTGAAACTATATGATAGTTTCATGGTGCAGAACCCGAGGGTATATAGCACACAAACTGCCGCCGACTACGCTGCATTTGAAGCCCAATATGCAGGTAATGCGCCAAGAGCGATAGAAATACTGCAAAAAGCCCTTGGTATGGCAGATACCAGGCGTGAAATGGCTGGGCGTTTCAAACTACAGATGGGAGATTATTATTTGCTCTCCGGCCAGATATGGGATGCCTCACTTACTTATAGCCAGGTAGATAAAGAATTTAAGCAGGATATACTGGGTGAGGATGCTCGGTTCAGGAATGCTAAGTTGGCTTATTACAGGGGTGATTTTGTATGGGCACAAAAACAACTGTCTGTATTAAAAGCTTCGACATCAGAGTTAATAGCCAATGATGCATTATATCTGTCTGTACTTATAACAGAGAATGTGGAAGACAGTAATTACTATCCGTTGGAAAGGTTTGCGCATGCAGACTTGTTGTTGTTTCAAAATAAGGACACAGAAGCAGAGGCTTTGCTGGACAGTATTAATAAAGCATTTCCAAAGCACCCGCTCAATGATGATATAATAATGTTGCGGGCAGAGCTTGCAATAAAACGCCATGATTACAATAAGGCGCTTAGCTACCTGAAAAACATTTATGAGCAATATGGCAAGGATGTGCTTGGTGATGATGCCGTGTATAAAATGGCAGAGATATACCAAAACAACCTCCATCAAACCGAGCTTGCAAAACATTATTATGAGCAACTGATCATTGATTATCCCGGCAGTACGTATGTGCAAACGGCACGGCAAAAGCTAGCTGAAATTAATAATGGTGTTATACCTTAACTAATTACATTTTGAGCATTTCTTTTATTTTCTGATGAATACGGAACAAGCAAATAATCCTTTGCATGGCAAAACGCTGGAGATGATCCTTGAACATCTTGTAAACCACTATGGCTGGGAAAAAATGAATGATCATGTGCGTATCAATTGTTTTTATGAAAACCCAAGTATTAAATCAAGCCTTAAATTTCTGCGCACTACACCCTGGGCGCGTAAAAAAGTAGAAGAACTTTATCTTGAATCCATTCGTAAGTAATTGTTAAAGAAACGTACTCACCCATATTAGGTAGGAAAACCAAACAGGTGTGGCACAGCTTTTGTATTATCTACTTAAAAGCAGCAATTATGAAAAACCGGACAATAAGATATTTCAGCAAAAACAGAGCTTTAAAAATACTTGAACGCCCTACACAGGTTGATTTGTATACACTGCTCAATGCGACATTTGCATTATCACGTAATAGTGTTGTGAAAAAGCATATACAGAATACGCTACATGATCTGGGCTCATCTGTATATAAACTTTCTGCATAGTAATTTTATTCGTGTGCAATAAAGGCAATTAGGTACTTTAAATTCATATGTATATGTTATTTTTTAAATACTGCATTGTGATGCAGTATTTTTTGTGCTTGCAAAGGAGCTGCAAAGCACTCATTTTTTTAAAATATTTCGAATTTTGAAAAGAATCTTAACGTTTTGGAATTTTTGGCTTAGTTTTTGCGATAACTTTACTGATTAACAGGTTAGTGTATTATAGGCTTTTGATAATTGTATGAAAAAATTAATATTATCGGTTAAATTTACTTTATTACTGTTTACTGTATCCGCTCAAAATAATGGTAATCATTCCCCAATGGAAGACGTGGTGAATGCTATCAAAAATGATCGCGTTTCGGATATGGTGAAGTATTTTGACATTTTTGTACCGATCACATTAAATAACAATCAGCAGATATATAGCCATAACCAGGCGCAGGTAGTATTGCAGGATTTCTTTGATAAAAATAATTCAAAAGATTTCCTGATCATGGATAACGGATCGCCTGATAACAATTCTAAATTCCTTATTGGCACTTTTACTGAGCCTAATGGCACAAAGTATTCAGTATATATACTTATGAAAATGAAGAATGGGGATTATTTTCTCCAGGAATTAAGGTTCAATAAAGAACAATAATAATTCCAGATATCCCCAATTTCAGATAACAATTATTTCAGATTAGCAACCGTCTTTCCTTTTGGATATTTTATTGTGTAACCAAATGAGAGAATTTTTGTTTCATTGGCATTTAGTGGCACAGACCATTTCATCATGCCGGTAGTTTCATCATATTCTGATCCGCCTGTTTCCTTGTCTTCTATGATAATGTCTTTATCGTTGCTTACCGGTTGCTGGTCTTGTACAATAAGGTTTATGCTTTCTTTGCGTGTGTTGCGTATGGTGATGCTATAGGCAAAGGTTTCGCGTATATTGGTGCCTATTGTTTTCACACTTCTCAATTTTATATCACGTTCTCTTTTTACTACAATTTTTTTGTCGCGGCCCAGTGATATGGTCATTGTATCCTTTACATTACGCACATCAATATTTCCCTGGCCTACATAAGTGCCTTCATAAAAAATGTTGGTTTGTCCCGGTAGTAAATTCAGGTCTTCCCAGTTGGTTATCTCTGCTTGCAGGAAAGCATCTTTATCCAGCTTAGGTACTGCATAGTAGCGGTAAGAGGCCGGAAGTTCATATTTCTTTATAGCCACGAGGTGTTGTTGGCCGTCACTAGGAATGGTATAAGGCAGGTCTATATCAAAAGACGTATTAACGCCAGCATTGTCAACAGATACATATTCGTTGATAGATGATTGTTTTTCCTGATTAACTGCTACGCCATCAACAACATATGTTTCGCCGGTACTTCTCCCCCCACCAATAGCGGCATTTGCACTTCTCTGAGCCCGGTAAACTCCGGCTGCAGGCATATTGTTAGCATTCAATCCATAAGTTGCCGGAACATAAAATGCCAGATACCATGGAGCCAATGTTGGTGCCTGCACACCTTCATTCGGGTTGCCGGTTGAAAGGGTAAGGCGAATGTTGTTCCATTTTACACCGCTGTTTTGGTATATGTTGGCTTTGTAGTATAGTTTTACCGGGCTGTGCGCATCATCTGCCCATATATCATAAGTTGGGCTCCAGCCGGCATGTGGCACTACATAGCTTATAGTTACAGCGGTAGCAGTAGCTTCTTTAGCATAAAATTTCACGAGTAATTGTCCGCCGGGTTGGTAGTTCTTACTTTGTTCTTCATCCAGTTGTTTATCCAGCTTTGCTATGCGCTCCACCATTTTCTTCAATTTTCTTTCTTCTACGTCTCTTTGGTTCAGATAGCCTTCCATTTTTGCATTAACCAGGTCCAGGTATTTGGATAATTCGGTTACTGATAAGCCGGTGTTTGCACCACTTACCTGCGAGTTTTTCCATATTGTGCCTGACTCATGTTTTAGTACAACTATTTTGTTGTGCACCAACTGGCTGTCGGTTGCGATCTGTTCTATAGTATCTTTTAATTCTTTTGCATGAGGAGACAGAACCTCTGTAGCCAGGTAATTATTCTGGAACGTAGCTGCTTCCACCACAACCCCATTAGTAGCGTTTACAGTAATACTCTGGCTTTTCACATCGCCCGCTACGTTGGTAAAGAGGATCTCATTTTCACCTTTGGTAAGAGATAGGCTGGCGCTGCTTACCAGCTCTGCACCACTGAGAAATACGGTTGCCCCGTCAATGTTTAGTTTTTGCGATGTCTGCGCATCAATGCGAAATGCTAAGAATAAAAAAATGCTGAGAAATACTAACCGGGAGTGTATCATATGCATGTTTTAGATAAAGAAGAGATAGAAAGGTAGAAATTCCATAAATGAAAAAACACGCAGGTATGAATAGTTAACAATAATTTATATTTTTCGAATAAACATATTCTGTGTTTTCCCCGTTTATAAAGAAGATTTATGGAAATTCATGTGTTTGGCATCTAATTGCAGATTCGATCACCTAAATGATGTGAGACCAATCGATTAGTTATATTTGCATCCCAATTAAAAAAAATGAGCTACGAAGAGCAAAGTGAAAGGCAAAAATCAAGAAGGGGTTTCCGTACACCCCTTGATCTGGGAATGGGTGTATTCTATGTGGTTATAGGCACACTTGTTCTGCTATTCAAGTCTTTCGGAGATATTAAGATACCCTCCGTTATTGCTTATATATTAGGCGGGATGATGGTAATAGGCGGGTGTTTTCGTTTTTATAATGGCTTAAAGGATATTTTGCAGAATAAAAAAAGGTAGTTGGAAGCGCATTTGACCACAAATATCAATGCTAATACCTGTTAAATAATTGTTACAAGAGATAATAGCACTTCATTCTTTAAATTAATAAGTGAAATTGCGCTTTTTATGCATTTACTCAAAAACATCCTTTACTTTATAATTATTAGTATTGCCATAGTATCCTGTGACAATACCCCAAAGAATGCAGAAACGCTGAGCAAGGGAGTAATTGATATATCTGTAGATGAAACATACCAGCCAATCATAGACGAAGAACTAAAGATATTTGACAGCAGCTATCCGGATGCTAAGATCACAATTCATTATAAGTCGGAAGCGGAGTGCTTTAAGGATTATTTTGATAATAAAGCGCGTATAATATTAGTGACACGACAGCTTACAAAAGAAGAAAAAGACCTTTGCGAGCAAAAAAAGATATGGCCATCATCCATGGCAATTGCACGGGATGGTATAGCCGTAGTTATAAATAATGAATCGAAGGATACAATACTGGATATGGATGCCCTTAAAGGAATTCTTACCGGGGTATACAAGAAAAAATATACAGTAGTGTTTGACGGAGGATCATCCAGTACAGTGAGATTTATTACGGATTCTGTGCTAAGGGGTGGTAAGTTGGGGAATAATGTATTTGGGGCAAAAGGGAATAATGATGTAATAGACTATGTGTCTAAAAACCCGGAAGCTATTGGTTTTGTAGGCATGAGTTATGTTTATGCCAATGAAGATACTTCAAGGGCGGGAACATTCATTAATAATGTAAAGGTGGTGGCGATGCAGAATGATGCTACTAGAGATTTTTTAAAGCCATACCAGGCTTATGTAGCCTTAAAGTCATACCCGTTAAGCCGAAACTTGTATTATATTAACAGCGAAAGCAATCATGGCCTTGGCACTGGTTTTGCTAATTTCCTGGCAGGCCAGCGTGGGCAGCTTGTTTTTTTACATGCGCATTTGTTTCCGCTACAATCTAATTTAGTAATAAGGGACGTAAAGATCAATGATCAATAATTATTTAACAACAAACATGATAAACGTACTATGATGTACAACAGAAGAAAAATGATGATAATGCTTATTGCGATGTTTATGAGCATAAGCGCCTTTGCACAATCAGTGCAGGATGGTATTAAAATGTATAATTACGAAAAATTCCAAAGCGCAGAGCGTATTCTCAGCCCGCTGGCCGCCTCAGATCCGCTGGCCAATTATTATTTGGGGCTTTGCTATCTGCAGGATGGAGATGTAGCAAAAGCAAGTGCAACATTTAATAAATACCCCGAAGATTTTGCAAATATATCCGGCAATGTGCGTGTCGCTTATATAAATAAAAATGCGGCAAATGGCACGCAAATGGCCAAAGACCTTGCTACAAAATCACGGAAAAAAGAATGGCAGGCAGAAAAATATGCTGCAGATGCTATAACCTATACCCAGGGTGGTGATTATCAGCAGGCTATAACCTGGTACAAAGATGTACTCACAAAAAACCCGGATGAAGTAAGTACACATATTGGCCTTGCTGATGCGCTGAGAAAAATACCCGGTGGCGGTGGTGATGCTATGAGCAACTATGAAGCTGTTACAGAAAAAGACGCTAAGAATTCTCTTGGTTTTACACGCATAGGTGATTTGTGGTACGAAGCTAAAAATTATGATAATGCACTGGAGAATTACGGAAAAGCGAAAGATGCCGATAATACCAATCCATTACCTTATAAATCTCTTGCAAGAGCATATGCCAGCTCGGGAAGATATAAGCTTGCATTAGAGAATCTGCAAAAATACCTGCAGCTATCAGACAACACACAAATTGATAAGATCAATTACCTGGAGGCGTTATTCCTGGCGCAAAGTTATTGTGATGCTACAAAACTTGCTAAGGAACAGATCAATGAGGTTACCGATATGAAGCACAAAACAGAATTATACGGGATACTCGGTTTTTCAGAAGCGGTATGTGGTGACTCTATGGATGCTGTAAAAAACATCCGTATTTACCTGCAAAGGCAAGATCCATCAAAGATCCTTCCCAATGATTATGTAAATTATGGGAAGCTGTACATGAAATTAGGTATGCTCGATTCGGCTGTATTCTATTATAATAAAGGCATTGCCGGAGATACCTCGCAGAATAAGACAGATATATACCGCTCGATCGCGGAAGCTTTTAAAACTAAAAAAGACTATTGCAATTCTGCTACGTGGTATGATAATCTTATTAAGGCCAACCCATCAACACAACCATTGGATTATGCATGGAGAGGCATTATGTATTATTACTGCACCAGCTACGATAAAGCAATGCAGTCATTCAATGATTTTAGTGCGAAATATCCTGACCAGCCATCGATTCCTTATTGGCAAGGACGTATACAGGCAGCTGTTGACTCAGAAGCTACATCGGGCGCTGCGGTGCCTTACTTCATGAAGTGGTTTGATAAAGTGGGCCCCAACTACGAAAAGAAAAATGAGTTAAAAGGAGCTTATGAGTATTTGTTGTATTATTTCTACAATAAAAAAGATAAGGAAAACATGAACATCTATAAAGAAAAGATCAAGGCAATAGATCCTAACGACAAGGCGCTGCAAACTCTTGATGAGATAGAGAAAGCTGCTAATGCACCGAAAAAAACAAGTGCACCCAAGGGTAAAAAATAGCCATCAGAATATTTAAATTAAAAACGCCGCTCTCAGAGTGGCGTTTTTAATTTAAATATATTGGGGTCATAAAAAATACAATTAAAATCGCGGCATTAGTATTTCGATGCTTTTATGCTTATTTTTATCAGATCAGGAGCGCCGTATTATATGAAGATAAATAGACCAATACTGTCATTATTGTTGCTTTCTGCAATATTATTTGCAGGTAGTTGCAACTATAATACAAAGAATAATATAAACGGATTTACCAGCAAAATAGGCAGGGCGTCAATGATAGACAAATATCCCAGGTCGCCGGGAGAAGAGATTTTGCGGCAGCCCAATGGCAGCAAATTATATAATGAACTGGAAGGCCGTTATAAAGAGTCGCTATCAGCAATGGCGATCGAAGCAGACCGGGATGGCGCCAAGTTGGTAGTAGTGGTACTCACACCTGATGTAGGTAGAAGTTTATCACTGGCTAACACCTATGGTATCCCCTTTATTGTACAATCATGCAACCAGTTAGGAATAGATTGCCTGGACCTCTCCACTATTTTGTCCACACAGGATTCTAATGCATTAATAGTTGGCCCGTCTAGTGGAAACTGGTCAAAGGCCGGTGCGGCATTCGTTGCAGATCAGTTATCCTATTTGTTATTGGGGTATGATTGTTATAAAAACACTAAGCCATTTCCAGCAGTGGCTAAGCCTGCTACATTCGGCGATCTGCAACCCGGCAAAGATGAGGTGCTGCTGGGTGAAAAAGATATACCGCTTCATCTCACTACAAATTCACAAGGTTTGAGAATGGATCACGACCTTACCTTCCCAAAGAAAAAACAAACCATATTATTTATGGGAGATGCCGAGATACTATGCCCTTATCTCGACAATCAATTTTCCGCCACATCGCTGCTTCAAAAAAAATACCCCGGTAAGGAGATCATTAATGCTGGGTTTCTA
Source organism: uncultured Bacteroidota bacterium (assembly GCA_903882965.1). Lineage (GTDB taxonomy): Bacteria > Bacteroidota > Bacteroidia > Chitinophagales > Chitinophagaceae > Nemorincola. Next base: position 9,020 of record CAIRZD010000270.1, on the reverse strand, counting down.
CATTATACGATTGAAGATTATGTATCCCTTTACGTTCAAAAAGCAAGGTATACAGAGCCCGATATAGTTGTGGTGTGCACAAATGGCGAAGATATTTTAGATTATTTCTTTTCTGATCGCAATCGCTATTCAAGAGATAAGCGAGTATACAGGCCATCAGATAATGAAAAAGAATTTTATAGTCAGATGAATTAATAAGCTCAAATATGGAAAATAATATAGAGCATTTGCAATATCCAATAGGTCGCTACAGCAAGCCTGATGCTTTGACTCCCGAATTGATGCAGGAGTGGATAAAAGTATTGCAGGTTTTGCCTTCGTGGATGGATGCATGTATAGAAAACCTGGATGAAAACCAATTACATGTGCCCTATCGTGAAGGTGGGTGGACCATACAGCAGGTAGTGCATCATTTGGCAGATAGCCATCTGAATGCGTTTATAAGGATTAAACTGGCACTAACGGAAGATAATCCTACTATAAAGCCATATGATGAGAAAGCATGGGCAGAGCTGGCAGATACAAGGCTGGTGCCGGTAAACATTTCAGTTACATTGCTGCACACAATTCACAGGCGTATGGTGGTTTTATTACAAAATATGCAACCCGGTGATTGGGAGCGTACTTATTACCATCCTGAGCACAAACGCAACTTCCCGCTGTGGGAAGTAGTGGCACTATACGCCTGGCATAGCCGCCATCATACAGAGCATATAAGGCAGTTGCGGGAAAGAATGAACTGGTAGCAAGTAGTATTAGATTATAAAACATAATGAATTAATAATTTAATTTGGGGAATAATTTTTTTTCAGAATTCCACACTACCTTTATACAATAACTTTTATACACATGGGCACCAATCTAAACTATTTCATTTATTTCCATAGTATTCTGCGGTATTTCATATTGCTGTTTGCCTTAATTGTCGTGGTGCAGTGCGTGGTTGGGTTTATGGGTAAGAAGGTTTTTAAGAAGACCAATAAGCAGGCGGCATTAGTGTTATTGATCTGTTGCGACATTCAGTTATTGCTTGGGCTTGTCCTTTATTATTCTATGGGATGGATAAGTAAGTTGTCAGATAGCGGTGTTATGAAGGATCCTTACAAACGTTTTTGGGCTGTAGAGCATGGTGTAGGTATGATCATTGCTATTATTTTAGTGCATTTAGGATACTCAGTCAGCAAAAAGAATATGGATGACGATAGGAAATTCAAACGTATGTTTTGGTTCATTTTTATCGCATTGGCTATTTTTGTCGCTACCATTCCATGGGAAGGCAAGCAAATAGTGGGCCGCCCGAATATTCCACATTTGAATTAGTTTTCAGCCTGGTTCCATGGTGAGAAAAATACTGCAACCCTTTTATACTGCCTATGCAGTAATTACTTTTCTTATTGGCCTGTTTATTAATTTCCCCTTTTTTCTGCTTATAAGCATTGGCAATAATATTACTGCCAGGCGAATGCTTTATACCATCATCCGTTATTGGGCAAAGTGTTGGTTGTGGATTGTAGGTATGCCACTGGAGATCATTGGTGCCGCTCCTCCGGACAGGCGTTATGTAATTGTAGCAAATCATATTTCGTATCTCGATCCGGTTGTGGTATTCGCTGGTTTGCCAGCCTATTTTCGTGCGTTAGGGAAAAAAGAATTTTCAAAGGTGCCCCTCATGGGATTTCTATACAAGCAGATGGTAATAATGATAGATCGCAGCAGCAAGCACAGCAGGGCGAGGAGTATGCGGATCATGTGGCGTGTTTTAAAGAACGAATCAAGTATCCTTATTTTTCCGGAAGGCACTTTTAATGAAACCGGGCAGCAATTAAAGGAATTTTATGATGGTGCATTCCGGTTGGCTATAACTACACAAACGCCTATATTCCCGGTTATTTTCCCGGATGCAGTTTCGCGATGGCATTATAGTGCATGGTGGAAAATGTGGCCGGGCCGAAACAGGATAGTATACCTTGATCCGGTAAATGTGCAGGGCATAACTCTGGATAGCTTACCTGCACTGAAACAGCAGGTATACTCCATTATGGAAGCGGCATTAATAAAATATAAGGCAGAATAATGGCTTGAATGAAGAATTCTTTAGCAATGACGACCCTGAAAAGGCTCTAAAACGACTAAATTTTAATTAAAGTTGTAAAAAATGGGATTTAATTATAAAAAATTCGGTGAAAGTCATATTTTTATCGCTCGGTAATCTGTTTTTCTTAAATTTAACTTGAATAAAAGGTTTATATGCAAAAAGGAATTCTAAAAAGCACCTCAACTCTGATGGCAATATTGTTCATTGTTTTCAGTTTTAATTCTTATGGCCAGGATATTGTAAAAATAAGGAACCAGAATTTTACGTCTTATTTCTCCAAATCCCAGCATATTCCTGTTTTGGTTGTTTATGCTTTGACACCGGACATGTTTAATTGCATTAAGATGAAAGGAGAGAATGGTATAAAGCTGGATACCGACCCCCAGCTAGCTGATGTAACTGATCTGAAAGACGATTATACCAATTCTTTGTTTGAAGACGCACAAATGATGTCGCCTGATGAGAATACCTGCGATAAAGATGCTTTTACAGAAAGTTATTACTTCACCAATGTAATGCCAATGCCCAAAAATCTGTACAAAGAATTATGGGGCAAACTACAGGCAAAAGAGATCGTGAAAGCTAAGAAATTTAAAAAAGTAAAAGTATTCTCCGGAACTGTTGGCCGTAACTGGGTAATAGGTCATAACCACAACGTTGTAGTACCGGAATGGTGCTGGAAAGTGATATACATACCCAGCACAGACGAATACCTGTGTTACCAGTTCCATAACATTGAGCCATATGTGCCAAAAGACAACCTGGCCAATCATAAAGTGGATATCAATACGATCGAATCATTGGCAGGTGTACATTTCGTAAATGGAGTTATCTCTGCAAGCTACGTAACGACAACGCCGAATAACTAGTAAAATATTCAATTATATTATGGCTCAATGGCTCATTACAGGAGTTATTGAGCCATAATAATTTTATCTCGGCATATACTGATGCAGTATACATATTGAGCCGTTTTACCCTTACCTTTGCAGACATTTTCAAAATAAATCATGGCCTTACAAGCAGGAATAGTGGGTTTGCCCAACGTAGGAAAGTCAACATTGTTTAACGCAGTAAGTAATAGTGCCAAAGCGCAGGCATCCAACTACCGTTTTTGCACGATTGAGCCCAATGTAGGGCAGGTGGATGTACCGGATGAGCGGCTCAACAAACTGGCCGAGCTGGTACAACCCCAGCGCATACTACCAACCAGTTTTGAGTTTGTAGACATAGCCGGGCTGGTAAAGGGCGCCAGCAAGGGCGAAGGCCTTGGTAATAAGTTTCTTGCAAACATCAGGGAAGTGGATGCTATTGTACATGTGATCAGATGTTTTGAAGATGAAAACATACTGCGCGATGAAGGTGCCATTAATCCCATCAGTGATAAAGAGATAATAGATACTGAGCTACAGCTGAAAGACATGGAAAGCGTGGAAAAGAAGATCCAGCGGGTAGAGAAGTTACTCAAAACCGGTGACCCGAAAGTGAAACACGCTCATGAGGTATTGACTCAATGTTTGAAGCATCTCTCAGAGGGAAAAAATATACGCGGCCTTCAACTGGAAGGAGAAGACAGGGAAGCTATAGCAGACATTTTCTTACTAACCGATAAACCGGTGCTGTATGTAGCAAATGTGGATGAAGCAGCCCTGCTCACCGGTAATAAATACTCCGACATACTGGTGAAGGCAGCCCACGATGAGGGCGCTGAAGTAATAGTAATGAATAACTCTATTGAAGCGCAGATATCAGAACTGGAAAGTGCAGAAGATAAAGAACTGTTCTTTGCAGAATACGGCCTCACAGAACCCGGGCTCAACCGCTTGATACGTGGCACCTATAAATTGTTGAACCTCGCTACCTATTTCACTGCAGGTGTGCAGGAAGTGCGTGCATGGACCATACATAAAGGATGGAAAGCGCCTCAGGCGGCTAGTGTGATACATACTGATTTTGAGAAAGGGTTCATTAAAGCCGAGGTAATATCCTACAACGATTTTATACAGTATAAAAGCGAAGCTGCATGCCGCGACAATGGCAGGCTGCGTATAGAAGGCAAGGAATATATAGTGCAGGACGGCGATGTGATGCACTTCAGGTTTAATGTCTGATACTGTTATTGCTAATATAGCTTTAGGCTTATGACCCGGAACTCACGATTTATAAAGAGTACACTGATCGTTTTCTGTATCGTAGGTTTGTCAATACTACTGGCAATGAAAATTTTTCATAAGCAGGATGCTAAGCCCATCACATTTGATCCGATATCTATCAAAACTGGCGACCTTTTAAACAAAAAAATAGTAGATACTGCCATTTCATTACTTAAGAAGGGTAACGTCGTATTGCGCATGGGGTTGGGTGCTGACAGCAGGATACTTGCACAGATGAACCAAAAAAATAAAACCTATTCTCACTGCGGTATTGTAATGATTGAGCATGGCTATCCATTTGTATATCATAGTATAGGGGGTGAGGATAACCCCGATGAGCGCCTGCGCAGGGATTCTGCTAAATTTTTCTTTTCTCCGCGCCATAATACAGCCCTTGCCATAGTTCAGTATGATCTTAGCAGGAATGATCTGATCGAGCTGGAGAAAGTAGTGCACAATTATTATCTGCAACGGCCAAAGTTTGATATGAAATTTGATCTGAAAACCGATGATAAATTATACTGTGCGGAATTTGTTTATAAGGCAGTAAATAAGGCAGTAAACGATACCAACTACATTACTACAACTACGGCCGTAGGGTATAGATTTGTAGGCATAGACGACCTGTTTGTAAACCCCCATGCGCATATCGTTTGGCAATCGGCATTTAAATAGCTAGGAAAGATGACAAGATAAATTATACCATCTGACTTGTTCTTTTCCATTTTTTTCGTCGTTGCCAAAAGCTTTAAATAGGTTCATACTATTCGCAGTTTTGACGCCTTGAAAAAAAGAAAAATAACTGTGCCATATGGCACAATTTATCTTGTCAACTTTCCTAACTTTACCAAATTAAACCAGGGAATAGATATGAAAAAAATATTGCGGACATCAGTCGTTTTTATCTTAGCTGCTTTTATGATGGCGGGTTGTAGCAAAAACACACCCAAAGATGTAGCATATAACTGGCTTACTGATTTCAACCACCTTGATTTTGACGCTGCAAAAAAGCTATCTACAGCCGACACTAAAAACCTGCTGTCTTCCCTGCAGCAATTGACTGAAAAGGTTACAGATTCAAACAAAAAAGAACTGAAAAAGGTTACCATAACCATAAAAGATGTAAAAGAGAATGGCGATAAAGCCGTAGCTACTTATATATCATCAGATAACCCGGCTAAAAACCAAACGCTGAATCTTGTGAAACAAGGTAACAAATGGCTTGTTCAATTCTCAAAAGTAGACCTGATGGCCGAAGTACCCGGTGCTGATAATGATGCCACCATGAGCCCTGATACTACAGGCGCTGCTACCGGTGCGCCACAAGACACTACTATGAGTGCCGATACTTCCAGGCACTCAGTAGGTAAGAGGTTAAAAAGTTAAAACCTAAAAGTGTGTGTAGATTTTAAAATGTCCTGCTTTTTTTGAAAAATTATAATTGATTGGTAGTCAATTATTTTAAATTTTCAATGTCGCGAAAATGTCACGGGAATGCCCCAAAAATGTTGCATGGTGAGACATTGATCCGAGCATGGTTTTTTTATTCATTGCTTTAGTGCATGATGTATATACTTCCCAATTTTTCAAAGAACTTGTTTTTTATGCGGAGTCCGCATAAAAATGCAAAGACTATAGTGATACATATTTAATGCCAATTTGGACTTTAAAAATGCACTGATAAAAAGTAAATTTCGTGGGATTGCTTTGTCGCAGCTTGCACACCAGCTATGCTATGCTCCGCGCAATGACGCGAGTTGTGTTAAGTGTGTTTTTAAAGTCAATAACCTATGGGGCTAATTGAATGTAAATTTAAAACAGCGGTGCGAAGCCACTTAAAAAGTGCATGCACCTTTTTTTAAGCTTTGGCCAGAGCGGGTTTTGGAGGTGCCGGAATGCACATGAAGTAATTGATTTTTAAAATTCTTTAACTAGGATCACTACTGATAGCAGAGCAAGCCGCTAAGATACCCAGCTAAGAACGGCAAAAGTATTGTTGATCTAGTGTTGATTTTTTTATTTTATGGGGTTGCGTGATTTTTATTGGAATATGGATACTCATTTTACTTAGCCCTGCTGCTCTTTACTTTCTTTTGCTTGCCCCCTTCGGCAAGCTCAGGACAGGCTACATAAAGTAACAAAGAAAAAGACCCCCCTTGGCAAATCGCTCCGCGTGCCAAGGGGCTAGCCCAACGCTGAAATTTAGTGAATACAATATAGCGCCGCACGGTGGCGGCCGTGATGAGGCAGTGGGAATTCTCTTAGGGGTGTGTTTTGTGTTTTTATTGCTCGTAGTATTCGCAAGTGGAAAACACTTGCGGTATATCAGGCACAAGTGAAAAACACTTGCGACAATGGGGGATGTGCGGTAAGGGGATTGTAAGCGAGATGCTTATGGCATTTTAGGTCCAAGGGGACCCTTGGACCAGTGGGAAATATGGATACTCATTTTACTTAGCCCTGCTGCTCTTTACTTTCTTTTGCTTGTCCAAAAGAAAGTAACAAAGAAAAAGACCCCCCTTGGCAAATCGCTCCGCGTGCCAAGGGGCTAGCCCAACGCTGAAATTTAGTGAATACAATATAGCGCCGCACGGTGGCGGCCGTGATGGGGCAGTGGGAATTTTCTTAGGGGTGTGTTTTGTGCTTTTATTGCTCATAGTATTCACAAGTAGAAAATACTTGCGGTATATCAGCACAAGTGTAAAACACTCGCCAATAGTGACGGAGGGGACGTTTTTTTTTGCGATTCTGGACTTTTGTGCTTTCTTGCAGATTAAATGAGAATGGGAACAATGAAAATGCTTGTAAATTGAGTATTAATTTTTTGTTTTACATATTTGATAACAAATTTATTACCTTAGTGGGCAACCGTTAGATTAAAATAATAACATATGTCAACAGAAAAAACTCTGAAGCTTGTAAGTTTAGAATTGAATTCTGATAATCCTCGTTTTGATGCAGTTAGTGGTCAAAAAGAAGCCATAAATAAAATGATATAAAATCAAGGGGCTGCATTATATAATCTTGCTGAGCATATTATAAAGAATAATTTTAACCCTACTGACAAAGTATTGGTTATGCCATCAGCAAATGGTGTAAAAAAATTTACAGTTGTTGAAGGGAACCGAAGAATAGCAAGCCTAAAAATACTCAGTAACCCTGAATTGATTGAGGATAAAATATATGCGAATTTAAAAAAGAAATTTAAAACACTATATAATAACAACATCGATAAATTCCCTATTTCAGTTCCGTGTATTGTGCTAAAAGATGAGAAAGAAGCTGAAATATGGATTGGAATTAAACATGGTGGATTACAAAGCGGTATAGGGACTGACGGATGGGACCCTCGACAAAAGGACAGATTTGAACTTAAAACAAAAGGCATATCTTCAATTTCACTGCAATTCATTAATTTTTTGAAAAACGCAGCCGAAGTCCCAGTTGAAATAAAACAAGAAATCGATTCAATAAAGACATCGAACGTAGATCGGCTACTTGGTGACCCCTATGTTAGAAATAAATTAGGAATAGATTTAACTAACGGCATACTTCGAGCTAATATTGAAGAAGGTGAAGTTGCTAAGGGTCTCTCTAAAATCGCAAAAGACTTATTAACGCCAAAATTCACAGTAAGTAATATATATTCTGATAAAAATCGGAAAGCATACATTGATGCATTTACTGCTAAATTTATACCCGACACAAAAAAAGTGGTCGATAAACCGTGGCAATTGTCTACTGTAAAAAACGCAGCGCCAAGAGCAGCGACAAGTCAAAATAATAACTCGAGTAGTCAAAGTCGAGAAAATAGGACCAAACTAATACCGAAAAAAGTACTTGTCAGTATTAGTCAGCCGAGACTTAGTTCAATATATACTGAGCTACAGACTTTAGATATCAATACACATAAAAATGCCGTAGCTGTATTATTTCGCGTTTTTATTGAATTGAGTCTTGACTATTTTATTGAACAAAAAAAACTGACACAGGCCACTTCATCTCAAAGGTCAGGTCTGGGCCTAAAAGATAAAGCCTTTCAAGTTATTTCTAATTTGACTAATAGAAACCTTATAGACACCGCTATATCTAAAGGGATCCGAAATGCTGTAAAGGACGACAATGGCTTGCTAGGCACAGAAACTTGGCATGCCTATGTACATAACCATCGATTTTCCCCGATACCGGCAAATATGATAATTACGTGGGATAGTTTGCAGGATTTTGTAACAATATTATGGAATGATCTAGCTTAATTTAATTTATGGATTTTAATTCACCGTTACGTTATCCTGGTGGAAAAGGAAAAGTTTCAGACTATTTTAAAAAAGTCATTAGTGATAATCTTTTATACGATGGAATATATATAGAGCCTTACGCAGGTGGAGCATCTGTTGCTTTTTCTTTGCTATTTAATGAATACGTTTCGAAAGTAATTATTAATGATATCGATGTGTCAATATATGCTTTTTGGCACTCGGTAATTAATAATACAGATAACCTCGTTAAATTAATCAATGATACTACTGTTAATGAGAAAACATGGCATCTGCAAAAATCAATTCAAAAATCAGTAAAAGATTTTGATTTGCTTTCAATTGGTTTTTCTACTTTTTTCCTCAACAGGACCAACCGTTCTGGAATTATAAAAGCCGGTATGATTGGGGGAAACGATCAAACAGGGAATTGGAAAATCGATGCTAGATTTAATAAAAAAGAACTTATAAGGAGAATTGAAAAAATTGCATTGTATAAAGATAAAATTGAAATTT
>CAIRZD010000269.1 GCA_903882965.1 uncultured Bacteroidota bacterium | reverse complement strand
ATTTTTATTGGTTTATTTTTTACGAATATCCAAAACATTGCTAGCTAAGTGATTTTGTACTCAATGAGTGTCAAATCAGCCCTCAAATACAATGGGTGCTTCGGGTGGTTTTCTTTCGATTTTTCAAGGCAATACAAATTCGGGAACATGTTCATGACTTCTTTGTTTCTTCCAAGCAGAATGCCATCATTCCCCCAAATGCAAACAATTTTATCGCACTTTCCAGACATCTCTTTCAGATGTTTGTCATTGGCAGAGCCAATTGGATTTTTGGACTGCTTCAATTCTTTCGGGTCAGGGGTGACAAACCCAAATAAATTACCCACATAGAAGCCTCCAAACCCCCATTTGGTCGAAAAATTCATCAAACGACCTATTGTTTTGTCGTCTGCCTTGCAATCTCCATCGGAAGGATTCAGACCTATGAACATTACAATTGGTTTCTCCTCATCCCAAATCCGCCACAGTTGATACCTATACTCGTTTTTATTTGAGTTTTTTTCAGAAGCAAACACAGCCCCTTTAACAATGGAAGTCATTTTTTGATGTTTGGTGCAAACCAAACTTACAAAAACTTAGTAATACTAAGCGACATTTTTTTCGAATTGCCGTACTTCAACAGAGTATGGCTAGTCCAAAGAAAACCAAGTTCGAAATGGCGATTGTGCAAAAGGTTGCAGCAATCCGTCAGGAGCGTGGGTTTTCTCAAAAGCAAATAGCAGACCTATTGGAAGTGTCAAAAGGTTTCATCGGTCAGGTGGAAAGCACAAACAGTCCAAGCACATACAGCGTCAATCATCTCAACAGGCTAGCATTCGAGTTTGACTGCTCACCGCAGGATTTCATACCCACCAAACCAATCGAAGAAAAGGAGTGGGATTAAGCGCATTCCTTTCCATCAAATTTCCATTTTCTCCCGATCCGCATACTTTTTCTCCAGTCCTCTTTTTGCGCGCAAAAAAACACCTATGTTTTCTTCTTCCATCATTCAGCAAGCCGCTGTTTCGATTTTCTTTCAATTTCATCAAGCCATGATAACAATTGTTCGCTTTCGGCAACCGCTTCATTCAGTTCGCTGATGTAATGTGATGTTTCGCCCCAAATGGCACTCCGGTGGGCAGCTTTGAGCAGACCTTTCACTTTGCTGGTTTTATTGCTCTTGTTGCCCTGAATGTTCCTGTTCCAGCCATTCGCTTTTCCAACAGCATCCACATACTGCATGGCGTTCAGAATGCCACCATTGGCGTCAATTCCCAATGAGAGGTAAATGTCCCTGATGTCGGAGTACCCATCAACATCCATCGTCAATTGTGCTTTTCTGTTTTTCTCAATTGCTTCATAATGGGTAAGCCAGTTTTTCAGCAGCCTTTTTTGCAGCCCCGTTGTCAGCAAATGAGCCACTATGAATTTCCTTTTGCTTTTCATCAATTGGGTGCGTGCTCTTTTCAAATACCTGTCTTCAATCCGAATGATGTTGTTGCCTCTCAGCTCATTGTAGGTAGCATTGTCGTTTTTCCGCATTTCCATCATTTTGTCATAGAATACGAAAGACTGCGCCATTTCAGTGGTGTCTTTTGTGTACTTCACGGTGCTGATGTTTTTCTGCAAATCATACCCTGGTGTTTCCATCAGGTTTCGGAAGTAAAACTTCGGCTTTTCTGAAAGGAACACATTCACCGCAGCGTCAATTCGCATCACCTCTCCACGATATATGGGTAGTCCCGTTTCATCGCTCAGTTTGTTCAATGCTTCTCGCATTTCATCAATTGTCAACGGCAAAACATTTGTTCCATGGAAAAATTTCGTCAAACTGCCATTCAGGTAAATGGCATCGGCGGTGATGACTGCGCCATAGTTCCGAATGTTCCCAGTCATTTTGTGCCGTACGCCGTCGCCGTCCACCTCGTGTTTAAGGTTTTCTAGTCTTTCTATGAATTGTGTTTCACAGTTTTCTTCTAGTGTGTTTTTCTGGAATCTCATGCTAAGTGTGCAAATCATTGCCTTCTGTTTTTTCGGGTTATCAATTCCCCCTTTCAGGGATTTTTCTCGCATTATATCTTTCGTTTCAAAGGAATCATTGCTCGTTCCACTGACTTCGCCATCGTCTCCACCGGATGCGCCATGATCCATTTGTCTATTTCAGACCTTTTGAAGAAGATTTTTTTGTTCAGGGGCTTATAATGGGGAACTATTCGCTGGGCGGTGAGTTTATAGAGGTAGCTGGTCGCAAACCCCAAATACTCTGCGGTTTCCTCCACGGTAAGAATTTCCTTTTTTCGGGAATTGTTCTGCATCTGCACTAGCATCTGCTCCATGATTTTGTAAAATTTGTTTGCCATGTTTTTTGTGTTTTTATTCAGAAATGTTTGGAAGTTTGTTGATTGCCTGCTCTTTCAATGATTCACTCACACGCACATAGACATTCGTGTTCACAAGCGATGTATGACCCAAAAGTTTCGATGTGATTGCCACGTCAACCCCGCTTTCGACGAGATTCGTGCCAAAACTGTGGCGCGCAACATGCCACGTCACTCTTTTTTCTATGTGTGCTTCTGCGCTCCATTTTCGCAGCCATTTCAGGCAACCCGTGTGTGAGGGCATGTCAAAAACAAATTGTTCTGGGTCTCTTCTCTTCCCAAGCAACCGAAATCCGTCTTCTTTCAGCGCAACCGTCACAGGGACTTTTGTTTTTTGTTGTTTCAAGGTCAGTTTATCGCTGCCGATGTTTGCCCACTTCAAATTCACAATGTCACAAAACCTAAGCCCTGTGATGCAGCTAAACAAAAAGGCTCTTTTCACCATGTTGTTGCCGCATGGGGTTTCTGCAAGCTTCTGAATTTCATCAGATGTCAAAACGGCTTTTATATGATGTGCTTTCATGCTGATGGTGATGTTTCGTGTCGGGTCTTCACGAAAAAATCTTTGTTCTTTCGCAGCGCAAATCATTCTCCGCAATTTTTTCAGGTAGTTATTCGGCGTTGCCCCGTTCAAGGTATTCTTCAGGAAACTAGCAAACAGCTTCATCACATTTTCTGTGAGTTCAAAACATGGGATGCTCTTTTTCCCACGGAACTCTATCAGTTTGTTCAAGGCAGACCGATACATTCTAATGTCAAGCAATTGTTCATGCTCGGTGATATAATCCTTTCCAAAATGCACAAAGTCATATTCGGTATGATACCTTTCTTCAATTTGGTAGTCGCCTCGAACAAGTTCAAGTTCCCGTTTGCTTTTTATTTCAGCTGCAAGCGCCAGTTTTTCTTTTTTGTCTCTTTTCTGTGCCTCGGTCTGAGGAGGGTCTTTAAAATACAGGCTGGGAAACTCACTGAACCGGATGCCCCGGTAGTGGATGTCAAAGAAGACAGAAACCATCCCTTTCGCCAACTTTTTTGTTCTGATTTTTATTGCCATTTTCGATCTGTTTTACTACATAATAACCCCATGAGGTACCAGTGTGAGAAAATTATTCACATTCAATTCACATGTGGTAAATCTCTAAAATGAAAATCAAAGAAAAAAGCCAAGTGAAAGCACAATAAAAGCAAGTGAATTTTTCGCAAATCCTGCGCTAAATGGGTACTTATGGGATACGTTTTAGAAACGTTTTTTGTTCAAAGAAGAGAAAAATGGTCGAGGTGGCAGGAGAAAAAAAAGTGCAGGATTGTGTTCCGGTGTTCGGTTGCTGAACTCAAATTTTCACAGGGATGATTACTAGTCGAACTACTTAAAGCCTCTGGAATCAATAGTTTCAGGGGCTTTTTTTATGCAGGTGGCAGTTTAAGTGGCACTTCTTTTATTTTTTCTTATTTGCTGCTATATATTATTACCACTTCGTAATCCACTTTGCATTAGCCAAAATTAATAGTGCTATACATAATTTGCTCGCTACATTTTTCAAATCTCCGTACTTAAACTATCTACTAAATCAGTCACACCAATTTTCAAAGAGTTATTCAAAATATGCTCTCCATATTTTATCAAATTATCCATAATAAGCCTGCCACATTTTAACCAAAGCATCCACATTTACCTTATCTACTTAATCTATAAATATAAAATCTTATTACGCCTAATCTTGCATTTTTATCCAAAATGTGCCTACCACATTTAATTAAATGTACCAACAATTACTCGCTATAATTAATTGATTATCCACATTTTACGAGTAAATTTTTATTTGCATGATTGCCAATTATTTATGGTTTAATCAAACAAATATGTAATTATTTTTATTGCCATGTGAAATGCTTTTTGTATCTTTGTGAAACAATTAGGGGCTGATAAAACACCCTGAAATTTTTACCACCCGGCAGTTAATTTTGCCACCCACGGAGTTACACCTTGAATGGTTGGGCTGCGACTAATAGGATTACCAAACGAGTTCCCACGAATTTCATTTGACGTACCATGTACTACTGGCGGAAGACCAGTTATACACCCGGCAAATAATTCCTGCAACACTCAACCGGCATCTATTGTTCGCAGCCTTTTTGCGTTTGGCACTGGCCCTGCTAATCACAAGTGGTATCTGCAAACAATCTTCCTCTATGCCGGATTTGGTTTCTTATTAACGTATAGTCTGTGGTGCGTTAATTCCCAGCATAACCATTAATACTAATTAAAGTGAAAAAAATAAATTATTGCCATAGGCATATAGCTACTGCTTTGCCTATACCGACCAAGCATTTTAGCGCCGATACAGATACCAGCCTTGACCGCACCCAGCATAATAAGCCGCTGGAATGTGTCCCATGTGAAATACTTATCCCTATTCGTGTAACCATTAAATCTTACACGCATGGAAAATAATACACTTTGCAACAGGCAGTATATAGATGCTGCACTGGTTAAGCCCAGCAAATTCCTGAATACCGAGATTGACGAGGAATACTATAAGATACTCCGTGATAACGTCAGGCAACATAACAAAGTCCTTGAACCAGTATATGTAACCTCTGGACTGGTGGCGGTAAGTGGAATGCACCGTATTCATCTCTGTAAAGAGTTAAACATACCGCTGCCGATAGAAACTATCGGTGAGGTAAGCCCGGAGCAGGAGGAGTTACTTGTGTTATCCCACGACCTCAAAAGACCTCTGAAACACTCGGAACGTTTCCGATTGTATGAAGCCCTCCGCAAACGTCATAACATTACTCCGGGTAAAAGGACAGATTTAGTTACTAATGGCAAAGAGTATAAAGCCATAGTAGATAAAGTGGTAGGTAATGATAAATACATATCCCGCTATAAGTTTATTAAGGAAAATGTGGTTGCCGCATTTTATAACGATGAAGCAAAGGCGGCAAAGTATTTGAAAGATATAGATGCTGATACCGTATCAGTTAGTGGTGCTGAAAAGTTTATTAGGGAGCGTGTAAAAAAGATAGTCAATAAGAAAGTGATACCGGAAAAGGTAGAAGTAATTACTGACTGGATGAAGTTATTTAATAAAGATAGCAGGCACATGACCGTTGATGAAACTGGATTGGTAGATGCGATAGTAACAAGTCCTCATTATGGCTTCGGCAGGATAAATTATGATAACGATAAAGAAAAGGTCGGGCAGGAAAATGATGTGAATAGTTATACAGATGCCATGAAGCCCTTTTTTGAAGCCAGTTGGAATGTATTAAAGCCAGACGGTAGCCTATGGGTTGTAATTGGTGATTGCGTCAGAGACGGGCAGTACCAGAATGCACCGGAAAACTTCTTACTAATGATGTTAGCTATGGGGTGGCTAATTAACGATAAGATTATTTGGCAAAAGATAGATCCAAACCCTACCACGGCTTTTGATAGGACAATATGTTCTTATGAATACATATACCACTTTACAAAAAGTAAGGACTTTGTGTATAACCGTAACTGGCTTAATGAGATACCGAATGAAACGATTACTACGTTTAACCATACGGAAAGCCAGTACCCTTTGCGCTCATTAGCAGACAAAGTGAAGAACTCCATAATTACTACGCACAAATCCTCTACCGCTGGTATCAGGAAAAAATGTGAAGAACTTGGTTTCTTTTGTACGCATAATGCAACGTTCCCGATAGACATACCGCTGTATTGCATTTTGGCATCAACACGCCCTGGGGACACGGTACTTGATATTTGTACTGGCACATCTGTAACTGGTGAAGCCGCAGTACAAACCAAACGCAAGTTTATTGGTTACGACACCAATAACGTGTATATCAACGTATCAAAGGTTAGACTGGAAAAATACATTACCGAGTAACAACAATTATCATTTGCAATTACTGGAAGGGGCTTTGCAAGTCCTTTCCGGTAAGAATGATAATGATTAAAAAATCATTTTACAGACACTACAACAAACTTAAAAAAATCTAAAAAAGATGAACGAAACATTAGTAATAACACAGGAAAGCAGGCTCATAGAGCTAATAAGACAAGTATTAGTAGGCGTTTTAACGGAAGTTCCTTATCCTAGCCGGGTACAACAAATTGAAGAAGTATTAACCAGAAATGAGGCAGCCGATTTTCTAAACATTACCCCGACTACCTTAACAAAGTATGTGAAGGAAGGCAAACTCAAAGCAGGTGGTACAGAAAGGAAGTATCTATTTATGAAAAGTGATTTAGTAAAATTTATGTTTAACAGATAATACCATGACGATTAATTTTTATTTACGAAACCCGAAGAAAGATGGCGTGTGCGCCATATACGCATCTATTTGTTACGATAACAACCGCCTAATAGTATTCCCCGGAGAAAAGGTACATACAGGCGATTGGATTAATAAAGAGGGCAAAAAAAATGAGCCAAAGGCATCTGCTAAAAATGGTACATTAATTGGCAACTTATTTAAGGCTGAAAAACTATATAGAGATACATACGAAGACCTAAAAGTAAAATTAGGTGGTAT
>CAIRZD010000268.1 GCA_903882965.1 uncultured Bacteroidota bacterium | reverse complement strand
TTCTTAACCAAAGGTATGGCCGCTATTCAGGCAAAAAAGTTTCGGATAGTTGTGGTCTAAAGTAAAATATCTTTTAGCACATTATTCATAAAACGATGAACTTTTTATTTCTTTGCATACCCGAACACTCAAATCAGGGAAAGCCCCTTTAGGGGTTTGGGGTTAAACCAATAACGTAAAATATGCTCCCTAAGTACAGTCGCGTCCTTTTAAAACTTTCCGGTGAATCTCTGATGGGTGAACGCAATTTTGGTATAGACCCAAAAATGCTGGAAGTATATGCCAAAGAAATAAAAATGATCACCAACATTGGCGTACAGGTAGCAATTGTAATTGGAGGTGGCAACATTTACCGTGGCATGAACGAAGCCGAAACAGGCATCGAACGCGCCCAGGGCGATTATATGGGCATGCTCGCCACCGTTATCAATGGCATGGCCCTACAGGCCGCCCTCGAAAAAGAAGGCGTAACCACCCGCCTGCAAAGCGCCATAAAGATGGAACAGGTAGCTGAGCCATACATTCGCCGCAAGGCCATCCGTCACCTCGAAAAAGGCCGCGTAGTGATCTTCGGTGCCGGCACCGGCAACCCATATTTTACCACAGATACCGCCGGTTCACTAAGAGCTATTGAAATTGACGCAGATGTCATCCTCAAAGGCACCCGTGTAGATGGCATCTATAGTGCAGACCCTGAAAAAGATAAAACAGCTGTCCGCTTCGAAACTTTATCATTCAGTGAGGTCATCAGCAAAAATCTCAAAGTAATGGACATGACTGCCTTCACACTTTGCCAGGAAAATAATCTCCCCATTATTGTTTTTGACATGAACCGCTCCGGAAATCTCCTCAGCGTAGTAACCGGCAAACAAGTAGGTACTTTAGTTAATTAAGTTTCATAACAGATAATGTAACAACACCTCCCTCTCCTTCGGAGAGGGTCGGGGAGAGGTCTTACCTTACTGTCTTCCTTTTATTCCGCTCATAATCCTCAAAGACATAATTACCTAATCCATCGAGTGACGAGTAAAATGCCTTGCCATTATTCACCTCGGTAAAGTTCCTCACAAATGCCTGCAGGTAGGGATCCTGCGCTATCATAAACGTGATTACCGGTATCTTCATCCTCCTTAGTTGCCCGGCAAGGTTCAGTGTCCGGTTCAGTATCTTGCTGTCTATCCCGAAACTGTTTTTATAATACTTACCTCCTATCTTCAGGCATGTGGGCTTGCCATCGGTGATCATAAATATCTGCTTATTCGGGTTCTTCCTTCTCCGCAATAACTCCATCGCAAGTTCCAGCCCTGCCACTGTATTCGTATGATATGGCCCCACCTCAAGGTAAGGCAGGTCTTTTATTTCTATCTGCCATGCATCATTACCAAACACTATAATATCGAGCGTATCCTTCGGGTATCTCGTCGTGATCAGCTCGCTCAGCGCCATAGCCACCTTCTTTGCCGGTGTTATACGGTCTTCCCCATACAATATCATCGAGTGAGATATATCTATCATCAGCACAGTCGATGTTTGCGATTTAAAATCCGTTTCGTGTATCTCCAGGTCATCCTCATCCATCGACAGGCTGTCTATCCCATGATTGATGAATGCATTTTTCAAACTCCCTGTATAGTCTATCGTCTCCGGGGCATCACCAAATGTATATGCCCTCGTTTCCGGGTTAGGCTCATCACCCTGCCCTGTTTTAAATGTCCTGTGGCTGCCCTGCTTCGCCTTCTTCATCTTCCCGAATATCTCCTCCAGCGACCGCTTCCTTATCGTCTGCTCCGTCTTCGAGGTTATCTTAAAAGTCCCGTCCTGCTCATTTTCTTTCAGGTAACCATTCTCTTTCAGTTCCTCGATAAAATCACCCACCCCATAATCATTATTCGTCAGTTTATATTCTTTATCAAGTTGGTTCAACCAGTGTAACGCTTCACCGGCATCGCCATTAGTATATTGCAACAACTCTGTAAACAGGTCCAGCAACTTCTGGAACGGCGTCTTACCATCCGCACTCGGATCAAACTTCGAAAACACAAAACCATTCATAACTTCAAAATTTATTTCATTACCACTAATTCTTCCCTAATAATAATTCTTCCTTCAAAAACAACCCTGTATAGCTTTCCTTGATTGCCGCAATATCCTCAGGCGTACCAGCGCCAATTACTTTTCCGCCACCGCCGCCGCCTTCCGGCCCCATATCTATCACGTAGTCTGCTACTTTTATCACATCCAGGTTATGTTCTATCACCAGCACTGTATTGCCTCTGTCCACCAATCGATTTAGTACCGCAAGCAAATGCTTTATATCTTCAAAATGCAACCCCGTCGTTGGCTCATCAAGTATATAGATCGTCTGCCCCGTATCGCGTTTAGATAATTCCGTCGCTAGCTTCACCCGCTGTGCTTCGCCACCACTCAATGTCACAGCACTCTGTCCCAGTGTCACATATCCCAGGCCCACATCCTGCAATGTTTTTATTTTCCGGTGCAAATAAGGCACATTCACAAAAAACTCCACCGCCTCATCCACATTCATATTCAGCACATCAGATATTGATTTCCCTTTGTACCGTATCTCCAATGTCTCGCGGTTATATCTCCTGCCATTGCATTTTTCACACAGTACATATACATCCGGCAAAAAATTCATTTCGATAGTACGCATCCCGCCACCCTGGCATTCTTCACAACGTCCGCCTTTCACATTAAACGAGAATCTTCCCGCAGTATACCCCCTTATCTTCGCCTCCGGCACCTGCGAAAACAATTGCCTCACCTCATTAAAGAACCCACAATATGTAGCCGGGTTGCTTCTTGGCGTTCGCCCTATCGGGCTTTGGTCTATCTCTATTACTTTGTCTATATGCTCCAGCCCCTGTATCTTTTTATAGGGCATCGGAGCTTGCTTAAAATTATGATAGCAATGCTTCCCGAGCAGCGGATACAGCGTCTCATTGATTAGCGTACTCTTCCCGCTACCCGATACGCCACTCACACATATGAAGGTCCCCAATGGTAGCTTCACCGAAACATTTTTCAGGTTGTTCCCAGTTGCCCCATCCAACTGCAGTTTTTTCCCTGTACCCTTTCTTCTTTCCTTCGGCACTTCTATCTGTAATGTATGGTTCAAATATTTTGAGGTGGTCGTATTCATCTTCAGCACTTCCTTCGGCGTACCCGCACTCACTACCCTGCCGCCATGCATCCCCGCTGCCGGCCCTATATCTATCAGGTGATCGCTGGCAAGCATTATATCTTTGTCATGCTCCACCACAAGTACAGAGTTCCCACCATCCCTCAGGCTTCTCAATGCCTTTATCAATCTTAAATTATCCCGCTGGTGCAGCCCTATACTCGGTTCATCAAGTATATAAGTAATGCCCGTAAGCTGCGATCCTATCTGTGTTGCAAGCCTTATCCTTTGGCTCTCACCACCACTCAGTGTTCGTGTTGGTCGGTCCACTGTCAAATAGTGCAGCCCCACATCCAGCAAAAAGTGCAACCTGTCTCTTATCTCTTTAAGTATATCTTTTGCTATCTGGTTTTGTTTATTATTCAGCCGCGATTCTATATTCACAAACCACTCCATCATCTCTTGTAGCGACATTGCCGACAACTCAGAAATATTCTTCCCATCCAGTTTAAAGAAAAGGCTTTCTTTTTTCAACCGCGCCCCATTACATACCGGGCAGCTATTCAGCACCATAAAATTCTCCGCCCAGGTCCTCACTCCTTCCGATGTCGTTTCGTTAAACCACCGCAGCACCATATTGATGATCCCCTCATAATTATGCTGCACCACTACCTCATGATACGTTTCCGGTTCATCATCGTTATACGTGATCACCCCTTCCTCATTACCATACAGCAATATGTTCATTTGCTTTTGCGGTATCTTACTGATCGGCACATTCAGCGGTATCTTGTTTTTCTTAGCCAGTATCATCGCTTGCTGAAACGACCATGCATCACGCTCACCGCCCAGCGGCGCTATACCACCATCAGTGATGCTCTTCTCCATATCCGGCAGCACTTCGGCCATATTCACCTGGTACACACTCCCCAATCCCTTACACCTCGGACAAGCACCATAAGGCGAGTTAAACGAGAAAGTATTCGGCGATGGCTCTTCATAAGATATACCTGTATCCAGGCACATCAACGTCTTACTATATTGGCTTATCGTGTTCTTATCTACATCCGCTACAAAAAGCAGGTCCTTACCCATCTGCAATGCCTTCTGCACACTCGGCCCCAGCCTGCTCTCACTTCCTTTCTGCACAAGTAACCTGTCTACGACCAGTTCTATATCATGAATCTTATAGCGGTCCAGTTGCATCCGCTCCTTCAGGTCCATCACTTCACCATCCACCCGCACTTTCAGATAACCCTGTTTCCGCAGTTGTTCAAACAACTCCCGGTAATGCCCCTTACGTCCTCTCACGATTGGCGCCAGCAGCATTATTTTTTTACCCGCAAAATTCTGTTCTATATGCCCTACTATTTCTTCCTCACTGAATTTCTGCATCTTCTTACCCGTATTGTAAGAGAATGCCTCAGCAACACGCGCATACAGCAACCGCATAAAATCATACACCTCCGTTACCGTCCCCACCGTCGACCGCGGATTTCTATTCGTCGTTTTCTGCTCTATACTGATCACCGGCGAAAGCCCCGTTATCTTATCCACATCAGGCCGGTCCAGGTCGCCCATAAATTGCCGTGCATAGGCCGCAAAACTCTCCATATACCGCCGCTGCCCTTCAGCAAATATCGTATCAAACGCCAGCGACGATTTACCACTGCCACTGATACCCGTTATCACCACCAGTTTATTCTTCGGAATGCTTACATCTATATTCTTCAGGTTATGCACCCTAGCCCCCAGCACTTCTATATTTCCCGCATCCGCAGTATGCGCTAAAATTTCCTTACTCATCTTATATGCAATTTACGGATGAATTTCGGTATCCTTTTTATAGGGGGATTGTTTGTTTCTATTATATACGAAACATTTTAACTGCTATTTGTCCTTCGGTTTTGTGTAGCAATTTCTATCAAATATTTCTCTTGATAAAATCGATCCTAATTGAGCTGAATTGTAATAATCCTCACAGGCACCAACTAAATCTTTTAGTTGAACTTTTATTTTTGCCCTTCGAGCATAAACAAGGGTATCGGAATGCTTCTCGATTGCAATATTAAATTCCTTTAATGCGCCATTAAAATCATGTACTGTTCCTTTACAACTACCTATATAAAAATGGGGGTTTTCATAATCCTTATTTTTTTCTATCGCTTTATTAAAGTAGAATATGCAAGTATCACAGTTTTTACCTTCCATTTCGCAATCTATATAATAAACTAACCCTATACAATAATATGCCTCTACCCTGTTAGAATCCATTCCTAAAGCAATTCTCAATTTCTCCTCTGCAAACTTATACTTCATCTGCATAAAAGCTTGCCTAGCATCCATAATCAATTCTCCATACTTTGTGGTTTGCCCACAAACAAAAGTTGTAAAGAATGTACAAATAATGAAAAGTATCGATTTCATTGACTGTTTCTAAATTTAAATAAAAGTAGTAAATCGAAGATTGATTTGTAACTCCAGATCTACAAATTCAATACATATGCATCTTTAATGTGTCCTATCACAAAATAATTAGCAGAACCATCCCCACAATTTTGCCACCCAACAAAACAAACCGACCTTTACTAACATCAAATAACACCTCCCTCTCCTAAGCCAGCCATGAGCACGGTCGAATGGGAAAGGGCCGGGGTGAGGCCTCAACTGTGAAAGAAACAACAACACACGGAAATTACGTAACACCTCCCTCTCCCTCGGAGAGCGCCGGGGAGAGGTCCCTTTTGTTAGATAATCACGGTCGCCCAATAAATTACCTCCGCCTCGCTGTTACCGATAGGTGCAACCTCCGTTGCTTTTACTGCATGCCCGAAGAAGGTATCGACTGGCTGGCACGTAAAGAACTCATGACCTACGAAGAGATGCTCCGCATCTGCACCCTCCTCATAAACATGGGTATCGAAAAGATACGCATCACCGGCGGCGAACCTTTTGTGCGCAAGGATATTATGCCCTTCCTCACCGATCTCTCTAAGCTAAACGGCCTCAAAGAACTCACCCTCACCACCAATGGCGTGCTCACCGCCCCACTCGTACCCGAACTTAAAAAGCTAGGCATCCGCTCCGTCAACCTCAGCCTCGACACCATAGATAGAAATCGTTTCTTCGCCATTACCCGCCGCGACGAGTTGCCCCAGGTACTCGAAACTATGCACCAGTTGCTCCGCCACGGTATAGAAGTGAAGTTGAATGCCGTAGTGATGGAAGGAAAAAATACAGATGATATTATCCCGCTCATAGGGCTTACTAAAGATCTGCCCGTAAGTGTGCGCTTCATCGAGGAGATGCCCTTCAACGGCACCGGCACATACCACCCCATGCATTGGGATTACGTACGCATACTGCAAACGATCAAAGAACATTACCCTACTATTCAGAAGATACAAGACCCTGCATATTCTACATCTTATAATTACCAGGTTCCCGGCCACAAAGGCAGCGTAGGCATCATAGCCGCCTACACCCGCTCATTCTGCGGCACCTGCAACCGTATCCGCATCACCCCACAAGGCATGCTCAAAACCTGCCTCTACGACAATGGCGTCCTCAACATAAAAGACCTCATCCGCATAGGCAGTAGCGATGACACCATAAAAACACAACTACTCACCGCCATCACCCACCGCCCCAAAGACGGCCACGAAGCCGAAAAAAATAGCACCCATGAATCCATGGCAGCAATAGGGGGGTAAAATCTACCATTGAAAACTGTAAAATAGTAGTACTATCATGGTGAGCCCCGCCGAACTATGACATGCCAAATGAATATTCTCAGCTAAAAAGTGCACAGAACTTCACTAATTTACATCCAAATAAAAAATTCGCAATGACGACTGTTTCTGACGCCGAAAAAATCATCCTTTCACAAGCCAAAGACTACGGCTCAGAACTCATCCCATTCGAAAATGCTTTAGGCAGAGTCTTAGCCGAAGCCCTCACCGCTGACCGCGATCTTCCACCATGCAACCGCGTCACCATGGATGGCATCGCCATCAGCCATGCAGCGTTTGAGTCCGGCATAAAAACCTTCCGCATCATAGGCACCATGCCCGCAGGCGTACAACCCATAGAAATTACAAACCCAAATGAATGCGTCGAAATAATGACCGGCGCAGCACTCCCCGATACCACAGATACCATCATCCGTTATGAAGACATCGAAATAAAAAATGGCATCGCCACACTGCTCACAGATAAGATCACAAAAGGCCAAAGCATTCACTACAAAGGAAAAGACAAAAAGCAGGGCGATGTGGTTGCTCCTGCCAATGAGTATATCACACCCGCACACATAAGCATGGCAGCATCAGTCGGCAAGAGTATGCTACTTGTAAAGAAGCTCCCCAAAGTGGTCATCATCTCCACCGGCGATGAGCTGGTTGATGTCACCGAAAGGCCCACACCATACCAGGTGCGCCGCTCCAACAGCTATGCAGTAAAAGCAGCCCTGCAACAACATGGCCTGCATGCCGATACCCTCCATATCCCCGACGAGCCAAACGAAACACGCACACAAATTGAAAAATGCCTCACTCAGTACGATGTCATTATCCTCAGTGGCGGCATCTCCATGGGCAAGTTCGATTATGTACCTCAGGCATTGGAAGAATTAAAAGTCGAAAAACTCTTTCATAAAGTAGAGCAGCGCCCCGGCAAGCCATTTTGGTTTGGCGCACACGCAAGCGGCGTATTGGTTTTCGCATTCCCCGGCAACCCTGTTTCCACATTCATGTGCCTGCATCGTTACTTCCTCCCGTGGCTAAAAAAATCGTTAATATCTCCCTCTCCCCTTGGAGAGGGTCGGGGTGAGGCTCTATATGCCATACTCAATGAAGACATTACCTTCAGCGCACCACTGCAATATTTCGCACAAGTCAAATTAAAACGCTGCAAGCACGGCCACCTTCACGCCACCCCCATCGAAGGTCACGGCTCCGGCGACTTCGCAAACCTGCTCAACACCGATGCCTTCATCGAGCTCCCCCTCGAACAAAGCGTTTTCAAAAAAGATGAAGTCTACCCCATATGGCCATTCAAAAATATCTTCTGATAATTTACTAATGATCCAGGCACCACTACTACTATCACCACTGGTGGCGATAGCACCCTTCATCACCACTATTTCTACTCAGCATACTTTTGTGAGTAAACAATTCCCTTCGCGTACGCTCTTTGAGAATGATATTACGTACAGATTATCTTGATGATAGAGGCTATGAAGTTCAGCCCATGATGGCGCCTTTTTTAGCCCGACCTTACGATTGATGCCGATGAAGTATGACAGAACCACCACACGCTTGATCAAGCACAACAGAATTACTGGGCAGGGTTAAAAGCCAGCGCCATGCAGGTGATAGAAGCTTTGCGCACCCAGCGTAGAGCCTCTTTTGTCGCGCGGAGCGATTCGACAAAAGTCGCCTTTCTTTGTTTCTTTCTTTGGCGAAGCAAAGAAAGAGAAGAAGGTCTAAGTAAAATGAGTAATGATCCGGTTGAACAACCCTAGGAGATTATTTCAGAATTACACAATATACTATTGTCTCCAAATAGCCCTGAAAGTGTATATACTTTTTTGCCTGAACAAACCCACCAAATAAAAAATCAACACAAAATCAACTCCAGTTTTATTTCTCGAAAATAAGTGTATACACTTCCAGGTATCTATCCCACACCCTTCCTACATTTACATCCGGGTGTCCATTAAGGATATGACCCGGAATCAATTTGGTAAAAACGTTGTCTGTCTTTTTTACAGAAAAAGATAATTGAAAATAATTTTAAGGTTTAATCAGTGTCCCCAATTTTAAAAATTTATAAAAACCCATCAGGAAAATGCCAAATATCCCACCCACGAACAAAGTGTGATATTTATGCGACATTTGTGTTACATTTTAACCGATGAAAGATTTTACGCACATAAACAAAAAAGGCCAGCCCGCAATGGTCAATGTCGGAGATAAGAAAGTATCCCTCCGCACAGCCACCGCACGCAGCATAGTGTCCATGCCCGCAGAGGTCATTGCCCACTTCACCGGCGGCGATATTCAAAGCAAGAAGGGCTCTGTCTTCCAAACAGCCATCATAGCCGGCATCATGGCCGCCAAGAAGACCGGCGAGCTCATACCGCTCTGCCACCCATTAGGCCTGGATAATTGTCAGATAGATATTCAAATAAATAAGAAGCAGGAGCTAGTTATAGACTGCACCGCCACCATCACCGCCAAGACCGGCGTAGAAATGGAAGCCCTCGTAGGTGCCAGCATAGCCGCCCTTACAGTATACGATATGTGCAAAGCCATGAGCCACGATATAATAATAAAGGAAACCAAACTAATGGAGAAAACAGGAGGCAAACGTGATTTCAAAAGAACAAAATAATACCCAAACTGAATTATACGGACTTGTCCTTGCCGGCGGTAAAAGCACCCGCATGGGCCACGACAAAAGCATTATAAAATGGCACGGCATAGAGCAGCATTACTACATGGCAGATATGCTCAAAAATATTTGCAAAGATGTTTTTATTTCCTGTCGTCCTGAGCAGCAAAATGAAATAGACCTGCAATACAAAACCATACCCGATACTTACACCGGCGCTGGCCCGTTAAGCGGCATCCTTTCTGCTTTCCAGGCACACCCCACCGTAGCCTGGCTCGTCACCGCCTGCGACCTGCCCCTGCTCGACCTCAGCACACTAAAATATTTAATCGCTCACCGCAATACAAACGCCATCGCCACCACATTCGAAAGCCCTTTCGATCAACTCCCCGAACCACTCATCACGATATGGGAGCCATCCGGCTATGAAATATTACTATCATTCTTCGCCGATAATATTACATGCCCTCGCAAAGTTTTAATTAGAAATAATGAAAGAGTAAATATCCTCAAAGCCCAAAACCCCGAAACCCTAATGAACGCTAATACCCCCGGAGATGCAGAAAAAGTCAAAGAAATATTATCTCGCCATCAATAATAACCTGGTGTTACGGATGTGCAGCTACCCAATGCTCACCATCCTCAAAAACTTCTTTTTTCCAGATAGGAACAGTTTGTTTAAAAGTATCAATAGCATAACGGCAGGCTTCAAATGCCGCCGCACGGTGAGCAGCTGCCACGACAATTATTACAGGTATATCCCCCGGCACCAATACACCGATGCGATGGTGGATAAGAATTTTATTAACCGGCCACTTCATCAGAATATCGTCGGCTATCTTTCTCATTTCATTGAGTGCCATACTTTCATAAGTCTCAAATTCCAGCCGCACTACCTTCCTGCCTTTTGTACTATTCCTCACCGTCCCGATAAACACATCCACCCCACCAGACTCTGCCGACATGGCCCAATCTATACAAGGCTGTACTGCTAACGCTTCCGCTGATATTTTTAGATCTATGTTCAATTCAATAAATAATTTTCACCCACCACTTACCGGAGGAATGATAGCCACTTCATCTCCCTGTTTTATAATAGTGTCCGCATTTGCATATTCACCATTCACTGCAATCATAAATGATGACAATTGTTTCAATTGTGGGAACTGTGTTTCAAGCCTGGTTATTAATATTCCCACACGCTCATTATTATCGAGAGATACAGTAATTGATGTATCCCCAAGTATTTCCTTTACTGCCCCAAATGCTAAAATATTCATAATCGCACTTTCTTATTTGCAGAGCACCAATTCTGATTCTCTATACAGTTTATCTTTTTTTATAGATACTACACCTACATCTTCACATACAAGCCCTCCTGCAAGGTTTGATATTTCTGCCATTAACGGAACATCCTTAGTAATCGCATATATTAGCGCTGCCGTCGCTACTACCGTATCTCCGGCACCTGATACATCCGCTATGTTTCGAATGTGGGATGGTAATATAGCAGATGAAAAACCATTATTATAAAACACCCCTTTTTCAGAAAGCGTAATAAAGGTGACGTCATGATGCAGCTTTTCATTCAGCTTACTGTGTGCGTTGTTGAGTTCTTGCTCATCCGCTTTGCTTAATTCCAGGTGCAGGCCTTCCCGTACTTCTTTGAGATTAGGTTTGAAAATCGTGACTCCTTTATAAGAAAGAAAATTTCTCTTTTTAGGATCAACAACAGTAACTATACCTATTTCTTTACAATGCGCTGTTATAAGTCTGATCACGTTTTCTTTAAGCACCCCTTTGTTATAGTCTTCAAATATCAGCACCTGGGGCTTTATCTTTTGAAGATACTTCAGCACCATGTCAATAAAAGGATGTTCTTCTTCTGTATAAAGTTCGTCAGTAACCTCGTCGTCCAGCCGAAGCATTTGTTGATTACGGCTGATGACACGCACCTTTGTTGTTGTAGGTCTTCGCCAGCTTTTCATTAACATGCTTGTATCGATACCAGCTTCGGCAGCAAGTTTTATCAAAGTTGCGCCTTCGCTGTCATCACCTATTACACTGGCCAGTGTCACCTTAGCACCAAGGGCCCTACAGTTGAGCGCTACGTTTGCAGCACCCCCAAGTCGGCTCTCCCGCTTATCTATTGTCACTATAGGCACAGGAGCTTCTGGTGATATTCTTTCCACATTACCCCACCAATAATTATCAAGCATCACATCGCCTACCACCACGACATGCAGGCTATCCATTTCATCAAATATTTTTTTTAGCTCCGTTTTATTCATTTGTTTTTACTTCTCTTTTCCAAAATATAATAAATAGGTATGCCTATAAGCACTATAATAAGACCTGGCCATGTATACGTAGGCTTATATTTTAGTAATACAATGCAAATTGTTGCCGCCAACACAATATAAATAAAGGGTATCACGGGGTATCCAAACGCTTTATATGGTCGTGGCAAATCAGGTTGTGTTTTGCGTAGTTTGAAAATACCTGCTATTGTGAGTATATAAAAAAGCAGCACCGTAAAGATGATGAAATCGAGCAAATCGCCGTATTTACCACTTAGACATAGTAATGAAGCCCATACAAATTGCATCCAGAGCGCAGCGGCGGGTACTCCATTCTTATTCAATTTACCTGCGGCGGGGAGGAATAGTCCATCATTTGCCATGGTATAGTATACTCTGGAACCTGATAATATTAGTCCATTGTTACAGCCAAATGTGGACACCATTATCATTAAAGCTATGATGGTGGTACCCACAGCACCAAAAATCTTTAAAGCAGCAGCTAAGGCCACTCTATCAGAAGGCGCATTTGCAATCTCCTGTATGCTCATTACATTCAGATACATAAGGTTCATAGAAATATAGATAACCGTCACAACTACTGTACCTATTAGCAAACTTAATCCAATATTTCGTTCGGGGCGTTTGATCTCTCCTGCAATGAATGTCACATTATTCCAGGCATCGCTCGAAAATAATGCGCCTACCATAGCCGCGCATAACGGTCCTATTATTGCAACCCCAATAAGACTTTCATGAGAGATCATATTTGGGGTAATTGTTTCCGTTCTTGCCATCCACGCATTTGTCCAGTTGAAATGCCAGATGGAATGATCTTTGAACAAGGTAAAACCAAAAACAATCAATCCGCCCATTGCTGCTATCTTGGCGAATGTAAAAAAAAATTGTATCCATTTACCACTTTTGATGCCAAAGGTATTTAAGAAGGTAAGCAGAAAAATGATAGCTATTCCCAATATTTGCGCGGCAGAAATATTAAATCCATGAGGATTACCAAACAATATGTTGCTGTCACCGAGTGATGGTATAAGATAGCCGGTAAACTTTGCGAAGCCTACGCCTACTGCTGCTATTGTACCCGTTTGTATTACTGCAAAGAAAGACCAACCGTAAAGGAATCCATAAAGTTTTCCGAAAGCTTCCCTGAGATATACATACTGGCCGCCTGCTCTGGGATACATGCCACTTAGCTCACCATAACTCAGTGCTGCAGCAAGCGTAATAAACCCGGAAAGAAGCCATACCGCAATGAGCCATCCTGCACTGCCAACCTGCCGGGAGATATCAGCACTCACGATAAAAATACCTGAGCCGATCATGGAACCGATAACCAATAACGAGCCATCGAGTAAAGTAAGCGAGCGCTGGAAGGCAGATGAACTTGCTGGTTTATTAACAGTATCGTTTTCCAAAGATTTTGATTTTCAGAAAAATACTATTTATTTTTCTTATTGTCGTCACTTTTTGAACTTGCATTCATACCG
Source organism: uncultured Bacteroidota bacterium (assembly GCA_903882965.1). Lineage (GTDB taxonomy): Bacteria > Bacteroidota > Bacteroidia > Chitinophagales > Chitinophagaceae > Nemorincola. The sequence goes on along the minus strand of CAIRZD010000268.1, from coordinate 4,211 downwards.
TCTACCACATCTTTTGTGATATCGAGGGCTTTATTTACATAAAGTAATGAGGAACCGGAGCTAGTATAGGTAAAGATGAAATCGTAGTGCTTGTCTTTATTATAGTTTTCTATAAAGGCATCGAGGCGGGTTTTGAGATCTTTGTTAAAATCATCCTGCTCTTTCATTAACTGATCAGTGAGGGATTGTTTGCGGGTCTCGAGGCTTTTTTGCATTTGCATGAGGCGTTTTTGGGCGGCTTCATATTCTGATTGTGTAAGGGTATTGGCCTGCGCTTTTTTCTGCACTTCGTTTGCGTCGTTTTGCATTTCGCTGTAAGAAAGCTGTAATTCGTTTTCCATTTCTCCCTGGCGTTTTTTAAATTCTTCGCGCTTGGTTTTCAGCAATTCGTATTTAGCCTCGAGGGTGTCTATATTGACGTATGCGAGCTTGCCGGACCCGCCTGAAGGAGCTACTGTAGCAGTGCCCGCGGATGCCGAATTATTTTGTTTTGGGTTGCAACCCAAAATGAGTGTGCATATGAGGGAGAATGAGCAAAATATAAAAGTTGCGTTTTTCATTTGTATAAGTTTTAAACAAGTACCACCAAAAGTAATATCTAAAATGCCAAATTGTACTTATGTGGTTTCATAAAGTTGTCATAATTGTTGCAAGTATTTGTGGGTTTCAATTGTCCCAAAAATGTCCCAAAATATCACAGTTTGACCGCAGGGGGGATATTTTGTTGTTATTGTGCATGTTTTATTCATATGTTGGTCTTTTGAAAAATCTGGTGTCGATTTTATGTTGATCTATAAAATATTTATTTTATTATATAATTATCAATCCTGACAAAGCTGATAAATATGAAACCAGCTAAATGGATTAGTGATCGTGTTATTTTCATTTGTTGTGTAGTTTTCATTTTAAAGATGATCAATTATTTCACGCAAAGAGGTTGCAAAGCCATACAGAATCTAATAATTAATTTTACATTGGCATTGTTCAACTATAGTAGTCTACCCAGCAGTCATCCTTCGGCGGGGCTTAGGATGACACCGCCATTTTTCGGCTCATTGTTAAACTCGTTAATGGTTTGCATGAATAACGTTGCGTTTTAAAACAAAGGTAGGTGCTGATAAAATGCCTGATTGAATAGTGTATACACCTATTTTAGGACGGCTCACGGCTCATTGTCATCTTTTGTTTGCATTATACCAAGCCATCATTTCATTTCTGAGTGCGCTTTCTTCAGTATTATCTTTAAGGAGCTGGTCGTATCTCATTTTCCTGATGTCTAAGCTGTACTGAACAAGGAGCCAGCTTTTATAATAAGGAATGACTGTGCCAGTGCTGTCATCGAAATCTATCCAGTTGTTATTATCTGTATTTTCCACTTCGAGCATGTGCGTTATGTTTTTTATAAGAGTGGCTTTATTTTTCCGTGCGATATATTCGGCATAACCTTCCCATTTCCATTCGGGTATTTGCGCTACGGGGTTTGAATGCAACAGGCCATATTTATTGAATTGCAGGCAGTGGGTAGCTTCATGCGCTAACAGTTCTGTAAGATTCCATCTATAGCCATTTATTTCCAGGTAGTTACAAGCTGCATTCATATTGCCTGCTAATACAATTTCTTTATCAAAGCCCCATCCGAAAGCAGCGCCCCTGATAGTTTGTATGAGTTTAGGATAGTATGAACCGTCATTGATGCATACAGACAGTTTTAATGAACCGCTATAGAGTTCACCTGATTGTAAAAGTTTATCGACGTCATGGAGCCTAGTGATAAAAGACGGATTGAGTTGTTGCTGATGGTAGATTGTATAATTGCCATCGGCACTACTGTGAGCATAAAGTAAAATGGGGTTCAGTACTATGCCAATCAATAACCCAAGAATGAATATGCAGGTAACTATGAGCCTTAGTGACCATTTTTTGATTTGTTTTTTCATGAATGCTCTTTTACTAAAGATAGGAGAATTTATGGCAGAGAAAGAACATTCGATACCTTCGGCATCGTATTGGGATGCGGGTATTTTGCTACAAACATTTGATCCCTTCGGGGTCACCCTATATTTTCAAGAATATTGATAACTGGTTTTTCATGACCCATCATTAGGAATAACGATACAATAAGTAAGGACTATCTTTTAATAAATAGTACAGGTCCATGCTTCACCTTTGATGGTAGTATCGTAGTTGCTGCATTGGGTTTGGGCATTGCTTTGAACCTGGCTGCCGAGGTCGGCATTGTAAACAACTACATTATTGTATGAGCAGGAGCAATGATAAATCTTTTTGCAGGAGAACATAGATGCCATTGCCAGAAGAACAATAATTGTATAAGTTGCCTTTTTCATTTTTTGCAGATTGTTTTTGAAAGCGAATTTATCATTTTTAAAGAAAGCAAAAAGCATTCCTTATTTTGAATAGAAACCTGAATAAAGCCAGACCTCATTGATATTCCAGATCAAATATAAGTTTTTCGGAGAAACATCAATGTACGCGGGTTAAAATATATTTTTACACCTGCTATAATTATTAATCAAGAAATTGAAAACCGCATTATGCTATCTATAAAAAACGCTTCTATTGCCGATATACCGCTGATACGAACCCTGACCATGCAGGTATGGCCGCAAACCTATACTCCAATACTAGGTAATGAACAGGTGGCGTATATGCTGGAGCAGTTTTACACACCGGAATCGCTAGGAAAACAAATGGGGCGGCTGGGACACCAATTTATTATATGCTATAATGATGGCCTGCCAGTGGGATTTGCATCATGGGCAGCGGCGGAAGGATCTATTTTTAAACTGCACAAAATCTATATTCTCCCAAGCGAGCAGGGCAAGGGCGTGGGGCACGCAATACTGGACCATATAGTGCAGGATATAAAAGCAAGGGGGGCTGTGGCGCCGCACCTGAATGTGAACCGGTATAATTATGCAGCAAAAGCATTTTACGAAAAAACGGGTTTCAAACATTTAACGGATGAGGACATTGACATTGGGAATGGGTATTTTATGAATGACCATGTGCTGGTATTCAAAGTTAAAAGTTAAAAATTAAAAAAATCCGGCAATACCGATTGGACTTTAAAAATGTGCTGATAAAAAATGGATTTCTTGAGGTTGCTTTGTCGCAGCCTGCACACAAAGCCAGGCCTTGCTCCGCGCAAAGACGTCTATTGCGTTAAGTGTGGTTTTAAAGTCTAATTGGTATAAAAGCAAAGAAGCTGCCTTATGGCAGCTTCTTTGCTTTTAGTATATTTCGGATTGATTATTCGAGATTAAATGAAATTGGCTGGGTAAAATAAACCTTAACCGGCTTTCCATTTTGCTTACCGGCTTTCCATTTGGGCATTGCTGCAATAACACGTTTTGCTTCTTCATCACATCCGCCACCTATACCTCTAAGAATCTGGATATCGCTTATGGACCCATCTTCATTAACTACAAACTTCACAATGACGCGACCAGTGATGTTGTTTTCGCGGGCAGCGTCGGGGTAACGGAGATTTTTTGAAAGATACGTGGGCAAATCATAGGACGGTGCAGGCATTTGCTCCACAAATTGGAAAATTGCAGGTGGCGCCGGCGGGCCTACAACACCTGTGCTTGGTGCTACAATACCCGGATCTATACCATTAGGGTCACCTTTTTCGTCTTTGGGACCTGATGCAGTAATATCTTTTTGTGGTGGCGGTACTTCCTCTTCCTTTACTTCCTCATCTTTCTTAATTACAGGAGGTGTAAACTTCACCGTAGGTTTCACCGGTGGTGGCGGTGGTGGTGGTGGTGGTGGTGGTGGTTTTTTAGGGTCAATAGGCGGTGGCTCAGCAAGTGTGATCTGCTTCATGACTATTGGCGCCTTTTTTTCACCCTTAAATGCCATATTAACGATGGCATACGCGCCGGCAAAAACAGCTATACCTGCCAACACAAGCATAGACCTAAGTACACGCCGGGGATAGTTTCTGCGCAACTCGTAACCGCCGTAATTTTTATTACGTCCATCGAATATGATATCGATGTAGTCACTGTTTAATATTTTATTAATATCCATTTTTATTTCTTTTATAGTCTAAAGTAGTAAGTAGAAAGTCTAAAGTTACTGAGGTATTTAAATCAATTTTTACTCTACTTTCCACTATTATTTAAGGCACAACTATATTAAAATTTCAAAAAAATTATTTCCCGGCAGGTGTGCCAGCGCTGGCA
>CAIRZD010000267.1 GCA_903882965.1 uncultured Bacteroidota bacterium | reverse complement strand
TTTTTGGTAAGTGGCTCAATGGCTGAATTGCGCAATGGCTCAATTTTACCCCTTGAGTAGTATTTTTTTTGGTAAGTGGCTCAATGGCTGAATTGCGCAATGGCTCAATTTTACCCCTTGAGTAGTATATAGTTTTTGGTTTTAACTTTTGAATCTTGATTTAATGATGAGTCCGTATTTATTGTATTCAGATGGTGAGGGGACGATATTTGAAGATACTTCCCTGTATAGCGTGGGGCGCAGCGGATGGGATGCAATGCCTATACCTGAGGATGAATGGATTGAGTTGCCTGATGGTGGCAACCTTTATGAACTGCCGGGGCGCAAGGGCATAGGTATAGATGTGGAAACGGGCGAAATGCGCCTGTGCGATAAGGGCTGGGCTGTAGCTGCGTTTATACCGCCGGCACATACGGGTTTTTACCTGGCTGCTTATGAAACGCTGGCTGATGCACCACTGCTGCCATTGTTTTGCTACACTGCTGCGGGCTGGCTCGATAATAAATTTTATGTGCCGGCAATGCGCATAGAGCGGGATATAAGGCAGGAATGCAGCGGCTATGAAGAAGAAAAAATAAAGCATGGGTTGGAAGTGATGACAAATGCTTATCCGCACAACAGGCTGGTGAAACACCTTGCAGATAATTGCGCGCTTACTTATAACTGCCCTGCCGCAAGAAATTATTTTATGGGCCGGTGGGAATGCCCCATACCTACATCACCTGCATGTAATGCCAATTGTATAGGTTGTATCTCTTTTCAGCCTGAGGACGAAACCATCGTTTCGCCGCAGGACAGGTTACAATTCAAACCAAGTGCAGCGGAGATCGTAGAGTTTACGGTGCCGCACCTGGAAACCGCGCCCTACCCTATTGTGAGCTTCGGACAGGGTTGTGAGGGCGAGCCGTTGCTGATGTGGGAAACCATAAAGGAATCGATCACAGAGATACGCAAGCACACGCAAAAAGGCAGCATAAATATTAATACAAACGGCAGCAAGCCTGATGCAGTAGAAGAACTGATGAAGGCCGGGCTGAACAGTATTAGGGTGAGCCTGAACTCAGCGCAGAAAGATCTGTATACAAAATATTACCGGCCAAATAATTACCAGTTTGAAGACATTGTGGAGAGCCTGAAAATGGTGCGGAAGTATAATGGATGGGCATCTATCAACTACTTTGTATTTCCGGGGGTAACAGATAGTGTTGCAGAGTTTGACGCGCTGTGTGAACTGATCAGGGCTACAGGACTGAACATGATACAGTGGCGGAGCTTTAATATAGACCCGGATTGGTACCTGGGTAAAATGGGCATCACAGACCCAGGTGAATGTATGGGTATAAAGCAAATGATAGAGCTGGTGCATGAAGAATTCCCGGACGTGAAATTCGGGTATTTTAATCCACCAATAGAACGGATGAAGAATTACGATATGGATTTTGCACACTAGAAGTGGTATCAATACCGTTAATAGTGTAATTTTTAACTTTTATCTCCTGACTTTTTCGTTATTTTTATCCAACGAATGATCGCATTACAACAACAAGAAGAAACAATCAATAAAAAAGCACTCGCATGGACCGTGGGGGTGCATGCATTATTGCTGTTGTTGTTTATACTGCTGCGCTATACAATTACACCTATACCGCCTGCCGTTACCGATGAAGGCGGCCTTGAGGTGAACTTAGGAACGAGCGACAATGGCAGCGGCAATGACCAACCCATGTCTACAAAAAAGCCGGCGCCATACCAGGCATCGGTTGTGTATAAAAGTGTGGCCGCAAAAAGTGATATACCAAAGGATATCGTTCGCAGCAATGAAGCCGATGCACCTGATGTAGATAACACCAAAAACAATAAAAAGATCGCCCCGGTTACGGAAACACAACCGAAAGAAAAACCCAAAGCACAGGAAAAGCCAAAATACCTGATGCCGGGCGGCACAGGTGAAGGTGGCAACAGTGCCGCACAAAATGCAAAAGGCACCAGTGAAGGTAACACCACCGGCCCCGGAGACAGGGGCGTACCCGGCGGCACTCCGGGCGCAGCAAATTATACCGGCATCCCCGGAAATGGAACAGGTGGCCGTATTGCACATACACTAACAGGCAGGAGCATATCACCTGATAAATTCACAGCAGAATTTCATGAAGGTGGCAAAGTAGTGATCCGTGTTACGGTGGATAAGGCAGGGAATATTATTTCCAAATCAGTGGTGAGTTCTTCAAGCCCTGAATTAAAAGCTATTGCTTTAAACAAACTTGCCAATGCAAAGTTCAGCCCCAGCGATGGCAGCGAGCCGGAGCAGCATGGCCTTATTACAATCAACTTTATAACCCGCCAATAGCACTATGAGTGATCAACCCGGTTACCGGCAAACACTTGATTATTTGTATGAGCGGCTACCTATGTTTTCAAGGATCGGTAAGGCAGCACTTAAGCCTGATCTTACAAATACCATAAAATTGTGCGCTGCACTGGATAACCCTCATGAAAAATTCAAATCAGTACATATAGCGGGCACTAATGGCAAGGGCAGCACCAGTCATGCACTGGCAGCAGTAATGCAGGAAGCTGGTTATAAAACCGGGTTATACACATCGCCGCATCTTGTTGATTTCAGGGAGCGGATCATTATCAATGGCAAAGAAGTAAGTGAAGAATGGGTAGTGGATTTTGTAGCAAAACATAAAAGCCTCATTGAAGAAATAAATCCTTCTTTTTTTGAGATCACTGTGGCAATGGCATTTGCTTTTTTTGCGGAAGAAAAAGTTGATATCGCTATTATAGAAACAGGCCTTGGTGGCCGGCTCGACAGCACAAATATCATCACTCCCCTGCTCTCTATTATCACCAATATCAGTTATGACCATAAAGACTTGCTTGGAAATACGCTTGCTGAAATTGCCGCTGAAAAAGCAGGCATAATAAAACCAAATGTACCGGTAATCATTGGTGAGCAAAATGATGAAACGGAACGTATTTTCTTTGAGCATTCTGTACACAAACAAAGCCCTATGTATTATGCACAATCGCTTTGGGGCATGGTGCGCGTGCGGCAGGATACAAAATACCAATACTACAAGGCGGTAAACAATGCCAAGCTCGAAATGTATGACCTGCATACAGACCTGCTGGGCAACTACCAGCAACACAATATCAAAACAGTACTCACGGCATCTGAAATATTATCGCACAAGGGTTTTGAACTTTCTATACCGATGACCATACACGCGCTGGCCAATGTAAAAAAAACAACAGGATTGCGTGGCAGGTGGGAATGGCTGCAGGAGAAACCAACCATTATCTGTGATGTGGCACACAACCCCGCAGGGCTGCATGAAGTGCTGCAACAATGGAAACAGGTGGATGCAACAACCAAACACATTATACTTGGTTTTGTAAAAGATAAGGATGTTGCAGAAGCGCTAAGGCTCTTCCCTAAAGATGCTGTTTATTATTTCTGCAATGCTAATATCCAGCGTGCATTACCGGCAAATGAGCTTAGAGAAATAGCTGTGCAAAACGGCCTTACCGGCAATGCGTATGCTACTGTAACAGGCGCAGTGCTGGCGGCTAAGGACAATATGAAAAGTACAGATGCGCTATTAATAACCGGGAGCTTTTTTATTGTCGGAGAAGCACTGGCAATATGGAAGTGATCACTTCCCCCTGCCCTGGAAGATGACCATAAATGTGTAAAGAATGATCTTAACATCAAGTGCCAGTGAGCAGTTTTCAATATAGAGCAGATCATACTTCATACGCTCTACCATTTCATCTACATTTTCCGCATAACCAAACTGTACCATTCCCCATGAGGTAAGCCCGGGTTTTACTTTGTGCAAATATTTATAATGCGCCTGTGTTTTGCTGATGATGTCAATGTAATGTTTGCGCTCAGGGCGTGGACCTACCAGCGACATTTCGCCCTTTATGATGTTTACAAACTGCGGCAGCTCGTCTATACGCCATTTGCGCATAAACCTTCCCCATGGTGTGATACGGGGGTCCATTTTACTGGATAATGCAGGTCCGCTATTTTCTGCTTCAACATACATGGAGCGGAATTTATAAATAAAAAACGGGCGTCCGAAAATGCCTATCCGCTCCTGCTTGTATAATATGCCGCCTTTAGATGAGAACTTCACCATAATAGCTGTAAACAATAAAAACGGCAACAAGATTATGAGTGCAAATAAAGAGATAACAATATCAATTGCCCGCTTGCATACCCTTTGCCAATCGGGCATAAGGTCGGGGTGAATGTGTATGAGTACCGCATCATACACATTGTTTGTTTTCACCGAGCCGGATATAATATCATAATAATCAGGCAATACTTTTACTACTACTGGACGATAACAAAGACGTGTAAGAATATTCTCCAGCAAATGGTGTTCAGACGAATCAACCGCAACGATCACTTCTTCAATATTGTGATCGTCAATGATCTTTTCCAGGTCGGAGATATGGCCTAATTGCGGCAGGTATTTGGTCATGCCGTTACTGGCTTCTTTGCTGGAATAAATAAAACCAAGAAAAATATTGCCCAGCACTTTGGGGTTATCAAGCACTTGTTTGTAAATATTTATCGCCTGCTGATTGCCGCCTATGATAAGTGTGTTGTAGCCTACTTTACCTTTTATAAGGTTTGCTTTTACCCTATAAAGTATGATCAGGCGAAACACTAATGCAATGACCGTGTGTATAAGCAGGTAATGGCCAAATTCATTGATGAAGTAAGAATAGTCACTACTGTCGTTTGCAAACACAATAACAGATACTGCAATGCAGCCCAGCATACAGGATATTAAAGTGCGGTTTATCTCATTAAGGCGCGATTTGCGATAAAGATCAAAATAGGTGCCGGAAAGCATGTATGCGAATAACCACCCAAAAGGAATGACCAGCAGTGTGTTAATATAATCGCGGCTATGAAATCTATGCAGTGTATCCAGGTAGGGTAATCTTGTAAGCACATGTTGGCGGTACATCCACAACATAAACCAAGCCAATGCAGCAGCTATATAATCAAGCAATATCAATTGCCTTATAGCATTTTTTTTCATTGGGCTCAGGCGCATAGCTGATTAGTTCGTTACTAGTATTATGTTATCAATCAATAGCCTTCCGCTCGTTTGACCGGGAGACAATACTGCTTTTATATAAAAATTATAACTTGTTCCCTGGGCTGCTCCGGTAAATCCATCCACCTCTAGATAAAATTTCTCCCATCCGCTATTAGGGTATATACCCGTTAAATAAGTGGGTGTGGAAGAAATGAAATTGCTTAAGTTGGCCTGCAAACCCACATAAAATGGTACAGTACTATTATAATCAAATTCAATGTAGGCACGCCCCGCAGGAATTGGAAATGAAAAATTGGTACTGTCTATTGCGCTATCTACAGTTGGCGAGTAAAGCGCTATCATACCTGAATGCTGCCCTCCTCCCAAATATGTGGAGTCACTATTGGTACGTGTAAATCCTATACTACCAACACCGGTATTCGCCGATGCAAAATGAGTAGTGTTGTCTTCGAAATTTGAAATGATCCCTAATGTAACACCTGAATAGAATTGTATTTGCGGGTTAAAGTTTATTGTTTGGCCGGGGCGGGCAGCAAATGAAAATGTATCATCCATATAAAAAGGATAATTAATAATATCATTATTCTGGCCATCAGCTTTGATACCGGCATATACATCCAGTTGCCCTACGGTACCATTTGTAATGACCGGGAATGTAACCGGCAGGTCAAAAATGCCAACCGGATTATTATTGTAATATACCCACGCCACGTTTACCTGTGATGATGTTGGTGCAAATTCATTAGAGTTGGCGCCAGTTGCGAGATTTGTAAGTTTCAGCGCGGTATTTTGTGCAAAATGAAACGAGTCAATGTGTATATAAGTAGGAACAGGCTCTGAGGGATTAATAACATTACATCCTTGCAAGACCAAACCACAACTAAATAGTGTTAATAATAAACCCCTGATTTTATTGTAAATATCTATCATGACAATCTCTTCCTATCACTTTAACGTAAAATATTGTTAAACATTGTGCTGCTCATTGTGCAAACTCATTTTTTTCAATA
>CAIRZD010000266.1 GCA_903882965.1 uncultured Bacteroidota bacterium | reverse complement strand
TTCAATTTTCAAATCAAATCCAGAAACCATTTCTACTTCATGGAATTGCCCATACTCATCTTCTTCATAACCAGTTTCATAATTTGTAGTAGTGAAATATTCCCCTTTATTTTCATAAACCCATTTAGAAATTATGTATTTCTGAGGGACAATAGTATAGTCATCTGAAAAAATAATTTCAGAATTATACAATTCGTTAATTTCATCGTTAAGTTTTATTGATTCAAATGTTTCCTTTATCAAAATAATAGCTTTCAACGCCCCATCCTTATCTACATATTCCTTTGCGTCTTGCTTAACCAAATCAGAAATAGACACTCTATTTTTCAATTCACTCTTTATGTCCGAATTATTAAATGAGTTCAAATACTCTTTAAGGTCATTTGATAACTTACAAAATTTTTCGGTATAATCTGCTTGAATCACAAAAAATGGGGTTTGGTCTTGATTATCGAGAAATTCGTCCGCAATCGCGTCAACAATATCTTTATATCTAATCTCAGAAGAATTGTGTGATTTCAATGAATTAATAAAGCTATTTGTAAACAAACTGATGTCTTTATCTTGATATGAAAATTGCGTTGCAGATGAAGAGTTTAAAAAGTAACAATTTTTAAAAGTTTGTTTACTCTCATTAAAATACTTGCTTAATACGTTTGCATCCTTGATATAAGCAGTTCCCGATTGACATGCATCAATAACTTTTATTAATAAATTTGGGGAAAGATTTCTTATCAAATCGTCCAATTCGCTATTCTGCAATGATGTTTGATTACGTTTTTTAGGATTGAAATCAGAAAGAATATAATAAAATTCGTCATTTACAAACTCTCCATGTCCAGAATAATAAAAGAAAAATTCATCAATTTGTTTTCCTTTTTGTTCGGAAATAAAATTTGTAATTAATTCTTTTGTTTGAGCACTAGTCTCAGTTTCATTAATATATAAAATTGGATTAAATTTTTCGGTTTTTTTTAAAATTTGGTTGATTGCATAAGCATCATTTTTACAACCCGGCAAACTATTGTTTGCATCTAAATATTTACTTACTCCAATAACAATCGCAACATTCATATTTATTTTTTTTAAAAAATTATTTTACTTTTCATTCACAAATAACTCATTCTAAACGGGAGCATAGTTTTACTCTTTATAAACATATTACATCGCATCCTTTGCAATAACCGTCCAGTCATTATTACCAAGGCCTTTTGCAATCCATTTATCCATTTCATCAGCTATGGCGGGAATTACTGCCAGCGGGCGACCTGCGCGTTTTGCTTCGAGCATCATGAGACCTGCGTCTTTGCGGGCCATGCTTAGCTCCCATGTGGGCTGATCGAAGGTGTTGCTGGTCATTTTCTTTAAACGCATGGGCAGCATTGCACCGGGGTTCCATGTAGCGAACAACTGCGAAACTTCATCAATAGATATACCTAATGACTTTGCCATAGAGAGTGTATCTGCAAGGCCGGCAGTCATAGCAATGAGAAAGAGGTTGCCAATTAGTTTTATACCGGCAGCCTTATTAGTGTCTGTACCAAAATTCAACACCTTGCCGGTCATCTTTGCCAGCTCAGGTTCTATAGTGGCGATCACAGCCTGGTCGCCGGAGACCATCATGGTACCTGTGCTTTCGAGTGCATTCTGCGGGCCCATGAATACGGGCGCATGGATGTAAGTATATCCACGCTTTTTCCATTGTTCGGTACGCTCTGCAGCACCTATGGCTGTAGTGGTAGTGTGGTCTATGATTATTACCCCGGGCTCAAAACCTGCGCTTGCCTTTTCGAGCACTTCGTTTACGGCAGCATCGTCTTTGAGTGTAAGGTGAATACGGTTTGCACCTTTTACAGCATCAGCCACATTGTCGAATGCTTTTGCACCATCGGCTTCGAGTGCTTTTGCCTTTGAGGCGGTGCGGTTCCATACATTCACTTTTTCTCCTTTTTTGAGTAAGGCTTTTGTAAAGTTGGATCCTAAAAGTCCTGTTCCTATATATGCGATCATGATTTCGATATTTTATTAAAGTTAAGAGAAACAAAATCCAAATTCCAAAAATCCAAATTCCAAAAAATTCTGTGTTGGAGTAAATAGCTTAAATTCGCCGATTGATTTTTCAAATATCGCGGGTAAAGACTTATGAATAATATTATGTTTTGGTTGCAGCCTTTTATTGCTGCGTTTACGGGTTGGTTTACTACATGGATCGCTATTTATATGTTGTTTCACCCAAGGAACCCTAAGCGTTTCCTGGGTATTACAATACAAGGTATTTTTCCTAAACGGCAAAAGCAGGTGGCGGAGAAACTAGGGAGTGTGGTAGCAAAAGAGTTGATACACTTCAGTGAAATAGCCTTGCAACTGAAAGACCCTGAAATGCTGCAGGGCCTGAACCCCACTATAGAAAAGCACCTGGATAATTTTTTGCAGGTGAAGCTTAAGGAGAAGCTGCCTATCATATCTATGTTTGTAGGAGATGGCACGATGCAAAAAATAAAGGAAGGCATGATGGAGGAGATAGCCCTGCTGCTACCCGAAATCATACACCAATACACAGATGCGCTGAGCGAAAAAATAGACATTGAGAAAATGGTAACAGAGAAGGTATCCAACTTCTCATCTGATAAACTGGAAGAGATACTACAATCGGTGATGAAAAAAGAATTCAAATTCATTGAGATCATTGGTGGTGTGCTGGGGTTTGTGATCGGGCTTATACAGATGGGGTTATCATTTTTATGATTTAGCCGGTTTTATGTTGGCACGATTTTTTGAAGGTAAATTGTTGTAGATGAGTTGTTTCATCACTTTAAAACAAAAACATGAAAAAGTACCTGTTGATTGCTTTGCTAGGTTTCTTAACCACTGATCTTATAGCACAGGAAGGACCCAAAGCAG
>CAIRZD010000265.1 GCA_903882965.1 uncultured Bacteroidota bacterium | reverse complement strand
TATCGCCGGCTTACATACTAAATCCGGGATTTACGGCGATTCACACCCGATTTGGAAACATAATCAATGTGCGACGCGAGGGTGGAATATACTTTATGATTCCCTTTGTGGATAAAGTAGTTGAGATGCCCAATGGTAATTTAGTGTTTGTGGGAGCCACATTTAATGATACCCTGCCTGCGTGGCACTCATTACAAGACATGTGGATAGTAGGAGTGGATAGTAATGGATGCGAGATTCCGGGATGTACCACAACAAGGGTTAATAATGTACCAACTATAAATACCTTCATACAAATATATCCCAATCCCACTTATGGCAACTTTACCATAAAAGCCCCGCAAGCCGGTGAACTCGCAGTATACAACATTCAAAGCCAGCAAGTCGCAGTGTACAAAGTAAATGCAGGGGAAACTAATCTTAAATTGCCATCTACAATTAATCCCGGTGTTTATGTGTGCAGATATGTTGCGGAGCAAAGAGATAGCTTGCCTGTTGTCATACGGTTGTTATATGAACCGTAATTGTCTGGCGAACCGTCATCAAAAAATTTAAATGCAGGTTAAGTTAACAAGTTTATAAGTGTATATATCCGATTCGGTTTATTTTTTACTTTCTATTCAGCATAACCAACTTGAAAGATTGTATGCCCATGAGTATAATTAACATTGCCATTGCTGAGGCGACGTATCGCTGTCTGAATTTTTCAAGAAGATTTGAGCTACTGGAGTAAATACTACTTGGATTATCCTGACGCTCTCGAGTTCAAGCAGTTCATATTATAAAATATTCTTGTGTCGGTACTGACACTTATTTTCTAAACAGGAAGAAGTCTTTATGTCGTGAATAAGATCAAGCCGGCATGTCGCAAGCCGTTTATACTAATCTCGGGTTTGGTCTTGATAATAGCACTCCAAAACACGCCAGGAGTCAATTTATGTTGTTGCAAGGTTGCCCCAAGTCTTAACTCGTCTCGATATTCACCAGCTCTCTTTAGTTCAAGCCGATCACATTGCAAAATATTCTTGTGTCGGTACTGATACTTGTTACTTTATATCTATCAACCCTGTTTTTATCGCTAAGAGACTTAAGTCCGATTTGCTTTTTGCACCTAAGCTTTCGCAAAATTTATCTTTATAACCGTCAATAGTACTTGTTGAAATACCCATCTCTAATGCAATATCCTCATACCGCAAGCCGGCTACGCATAACGATAAAAATTTGAGTTGCTTCTCTGTAACTGACAAGCCGAACCGTTTATGGTTAACCATTGATTCCCATACACTCGTCGGAACTTTTTCCCAATAATATTTCTGTTTATAGAGAGTGTGTATTGCTTTCCTAAGTTCTATAGGGTAGCAATTTTTCGTTAAAAATCCATTAGCACCGTCATACATCATTTTACGGATAGTAAATTCATGGTCATAAGCAGCTAGAATCAATACTTTCACCTTCTTGAATTTTTTCTTTATGTCTATCAATGTTAGATTGTTATCCGACAAGATTGCAGGAGAACTCAAGATACATATGTCAGGGATCGGTGAACCTCCGGCAAGCATTTCCATAAGCGTCGTCCCGTTACTGGCCTCGATTTCCACTTTTATGTTCCCAAAAGACAAAAGAATTTCTTTCAACCCTTTGCGAAATAAAATCTGGTCATCAACTAATGCAACAGATATACTACCTAACAGCTTGCTGTCTAATTTGTACTGGTACTCTTCCTTTAACTTATTGCCGCTATACCACTTAGGTAAGCAATAAAAATATCCTCTTTTTCGGGGAACTACAATATGTCTGAGATAATTATCAACACATAAATTATGCAGCACTACCGATATTTTATCAGTTAGCTTCGGCCTCTCTTTGGCTTCCACTGTACTACCGAAAATGTGGTTATATATTTGAGCGGTACTTGACGGTTCCTTAAGCTCTGATAAGCAAGTAATAACTTTCTCTCGCAGGGACATATGGTAGCACTGATTTAAAACAAGCAATGAACTCTTATAGTATTTTATACAATAAAGGTATCTTCTTTTAGTGATAGGGTTTATAAAGGCCGGTCTGTACTTAGGCTTGCTTCTTTGTTAAAAATAAGATGCGCCACACTTAATAAATGTGGCGCATCTTTATAATAACAATTTGACTTACTTACCTATTACTACTTTGCCTTATCGCGCCAGAACTATCTTCCCAGTGCTTACAATGCCATTAGTTGCTACTGCCTGGTATATATACATGCCGGGGGGCATTGCATGTGGATCCCAGATTATACTACCATTATTATTACCTGTATGTAATATCATTACTTCCTCACCCACCACATTCGTTATCACTATCCGTATATCACCACCGGCATTAGGCACATTATAAGTAAAAGTCACTATCCCGCTTGCGGGGTTTGGAAACACGGAGAATGTCTTTCCATGTGCTACAACCTCCATGCTCAGTGGCATTTTACTATTCATGAATGATTGCAGCGGGTTTTTACCACCACCTCCGCTATTCTTTTTGCGAAACGGCCCCCCGTCTAAACTATAATGACAAAATATAGTTGCAACCGCATGCCCGATACCCGGATTAATGATACTTGTGAGGTTTATCAGCGCCTGCGTACCGGTATTGATCGTGGCTACAGGCGTGCTATTGGTATCAAGGGCGTCAATATCCGCGCTGTCCAGTTGATAGATGGTCTTGCCGGAAGTTTCCGCATCATACACTATATCCCATATTGTTTGCATATTGCTGTATGTACTCCCATCTAGTCTGTTAGTAAGCTGATTGCCTAACGAGCTAAATATACTATCTGCAATTGCGTATGATGAATTTGGGAAAGAGGCAAATAGCGATGTTGGAGAGCTATTTACTCTATGGTTATAGTACCCCATACGTGCATAGTAGGTCCAGGCACCGCCTATGTTTTGCAGCCATGTATCTATACTATCATTGTAGTTATATACGCTGTTACTGTCAAGCAGATAGTATATACTGGTGCTGTCTGTGCATATGCCTGCACCTGTGGTGTCTGTAATGCTCACTGCAGTATCCCCCGGTGTTTTCAGGGCCATCATTATTATGTTGGCCTCATTATCCATTGCTATTTTAGCACTGTTGATAGAGTCTTCTATTGCAGAGCGGACAGTAAAGCTGTCCAGTATGCAATATCCAAGCTGTATAAGTTCGCTATCTGTGAAACGATACGTACTAAGCAGGTAGGCATCAAAGCTAAAATCCCGCAAGTTGTCAGGGTTATGTGTCAGTATTATTACCAACTGGCTGTCACTGAGCATATTATAATAGGCTGTCAGCGTTATCGATGCCTCCGATAGAAACGGCGATCCCGCTATGAGCGTACTATATAAAACGCCGGTATCTGTTACGGTATCAATAAAATTGAGCAAAGAGTCGGTAGCCCCAAAATCTATCCGGCTATTATCTGACAGTAGCGAATCCTGATACTGCACCTGGCTGGCAAAGAAAGCCCCCTCATGAGCGCTCAGTTCAGCCCTTCCCAGCCCAACAGGTGCAAAAGGATGCCCCCCATGACCTATTAATCCCGTAGTAGCTGCACAAGAATTAGCAGTGCTTTCTCCAATCACTACCGCGCCATTTGCGATAGTGGGGTTTTCATTGGCGTTTGAAATGTCATAATAATAAGCATTGGCCAGAGTAGAGGTAATAGTATTGTTTATGTTAGTTGTGGAACCCGAAAAAGTATTGCCTGCAGATAGTAACATAGACCCCTGGTTTGGGTTGATGCCCTGGTAGTAACCTCCACCATCATCTACCTCCTCGATATCGTAAGTATTGTTAGAAAAAGTATTGCAGAAGATATACAGGTTTTTATCATCGCCTATTGTATACACGCCATAAGTGAGGCTATCAGCCGTATTCCGGTACACGGTATTGGACTGCACATCACCCGAATTGGCGATCACCACGCCCATGTTTCTCCAATCAAATACCGTAGTTGCATAACCTGATGGATTGCCCTCAAAGTCATTGCCCTCGATCCTGAACTGCTCCACATTCTGCATATACACTCCTATATTCTGATAGCAGCTATTGGCTATATCTGCCACACCTGTGCCATTACCTACATTGAATGTACTTCCCGTTACAGATACGCTGTTCTCTTCTGATACATTCACACCCACGCCGCTCGAGTCGAATGTCGTATGGTCTATACTCACTGTATAATCGGCACCCAAAGGGTCTGCGAGTAATATGGCATTTACAAAGCCGCAAAAACGTGATGGCAATGGATCAGAGCAGGCGCCAATGAAGCTTAGCACAAAAGGGCAGTCAGGCCCAATGCTAAAGCCTGAGCCAGAGGCATACAAACCCTGTCCCAGCCCCCTCATCAATGGCGCAGTATCACGGTTCAGCCACGCACAATGTTTGAAGGTTACCCCATCCACACCTTCAAGGGTCACCATATAGTTTGCTGGGCAGCTCATGTGGTTGCCCTTATAATCATTATCCAGCAGAAAGGTGCAGTCGATAAAATAACTAAGGTTCACACCGGGCATGCCCATCGCGTTGTACCAAATATACCCCGCCAGCGTGACTGCATTTGTATCATCAATAAAAGAACTATTCGTTGCCTGCACAATACCACCTGAATTGCCATAGTTCGTTACCCCTACTTTCGCGTCTCTTATCACGCCGTTTTTCAATGTCACCCATCCCTGGTGGGCCGCTGTTTGCGATAGGGTGTTGCTCCCTTTTAGCTGTATGCCCTGCCAGAAGCACTGGTCGCAGCTATTGGTGATCGTACAAGAGTCGCATATAAGATGCCCGCCAGCTTCTACGGATATGATGCCGTTCTTAGGCATATGGATTGTGTCGCGGGAAATTGTGAGGGTAGCTCCGGATTTTATTTCTATGCCGCCGGTAATGTATATGTTTTTGCCGCCGCTCCATATGGTGTTGGTGGTGATGGTATCGGTGGGATTGGGATTCTCGCCGGGGGGGTATAGGTCTGTAGACCAGATGGAGCGACCAAATGTAGAAACATAAAGTTTCTGCTGACAATAATTCATTTTCATAGCAGTAACAAATACGTTAGGAAACCCCGTACTCCCTGACCCATTGCTATTAAAACAAGTCCATTGTATACCAAAGTTAGTAGCCGAAGAATTGAAAGTGCTAAAGTCGCACCTGTATATACCGGCATCTGTTGCACAGAATACTACATCAGTGCTTCCTTCTTCATAAATAATATTAGAAAGGGGCAGATTGGGTGGTAGGCCGTTGGAAACATTATACCAGTTACTACCACCATTAGGGGAGTAAAATACCTGTTGTGAACCACTGGCAGCGCCATTAGTACCCACCCATACTTTTTGAGGATGGAATGGATCCATAGTTATACAAGACATATTTATACTATCAGGGGCATCGGGTACAGCTGATATAAACTGAAAATTAGGTGACCCCGTTGCCGGTTCATTTCTATATTCAAGATGTTGATTAATCCCTTGTGGATAATACAGCACATAGCCAGTAAGATTGTTGGAGTAAGGGCTGAAGACCATATCTCGTATATAAGAGCCGTCTGTATCAGATAATCCAACCCCCGGTAAACTTCCATAATTAACCCAACTTGATGAATCATAGCTCAGTTCCCATAAAGAATGGAAACCTGCATACTGATTGCCGGCAGGGTCTGTATATACACGCGGATACGCATATCCTTCCGGATTGTCGACTAAGGTACTGACATTACCATCATTTCCGTAAGCGCCAAGCTGTCTGGTACCATAAGGTTCAATAATATCGGGAGAACCGCCATAATAAATAATGCCGGAATTATTTATATTGTCAAAATCAGCTATACCCCCATCGCAAACAAAAATATCAATCCAGGGCGTAGTTTGTTTCTGTTCGTAAGTCATCATTCCATCATGCATTTCTCCACCTAACATTAACCGCCCGTCATTGCTGATGCCTAAGCCCCAGAATTCTCCTGTTGCCAATCCATGACCGCTCACATCAACCATAGCACTAATACCCGCAGCTACCGCATTAACGCCGGAAGGTTTTATGCCAACCCCACCATCATTAGCTACAAACAAAATATCCTCTCTACCTGAATCAGCAAGTGTATCGGCAGTCCGCAGGCACATATCCCGAACATCCGAATGATTATTTGAAACATTATATGCTCCGATTTCCGTAAAATGATTACCATAATCACCTGATTGAAAAAGCTCGTCTCCCCCAAAGTAGATATTCGCAGAATTTGCAGGCGATACGATCAATTGCAGTTTCAATTGGCTGGGATTATAGCTATGGGGCATAGTGGCCCATTGCGACCATGCGGGTGTTGTGCCCGAAATATTATATTTCAATAATACTGTAGTATGAACGTCAAATATACTCATGCCGGCAGCATAAAGTGTGTCATGAGTAGGTATGGAAATCGCGAACCTAAAATAATCTGTATCTGCCAATGTACTTCCGGATACGGTAATGGGCGGTTGTGTGAGTGAAATTTCTGTCCAGTCAGAAGAACTTGGCACTGCCGTATCTGAAGAAAATATACCTGCATTGTAATATGCACCACCATAACCCTTTCCACTAATATTACTTACATAAAAGTGTTGTTGGTTGGAAGGATCGAATTGTAAGCATGTCCATTGGTTTGCCCAGTTTACCCCGGTGGGTGGATTAATTTGTTGCCAGGGGCCTACCGGATGATTAGACCTTGTGTATATAGTAGAACCCATAAAGGCATATACGCGGTCTGCATTTGGAGTGAAATAAACATGATTCACGCCCTCAACAACATCACCACTATTTATAAATTCCTGACTCCATGTATTCCCTCCATCAAAAGATTCCAAAATACCTGCCCCGAAACCACTGCCAAAATTAGTTATCCAAGTAGCTAACCCTTCTTCGTCCATAAGGCTGGTTCCTAGAAAAATAGTATCGCTGTTGAGCGGGTTTACAGCAATGCTGCCTACGCCAATAACTCCTCCGGCTATCATTGCATTGTCTGTGATACATTGCCATGTGGCACCTCCAGTGGCACCTCCATTTGTAGTCTTAAACAATCCACCACCAGCGCCAGCAAGTATATAATTACTATTAGTGGGACTGGCCCATACTGCATTTATCTTTCCCATTGCCTGGAATCCCGGCATGCTATCAGGGCCAAATACCTGCCAATTTCCTTCAAAGCTACTGCCACCACATGATGATGATGATCCGGAAGTGATGCGTGCGTTTATAGCGTTAGTCAGAGCCCGGTAATATTGTACAAACATATTGGAGCCAGTAGAATCTGTAACAGTAGGAGCATTACTGTATACCCGGCTACCCCAGAAGGTTTTAAAGTAGGTGAGTTGGTCAGCCCTGTTACCTTCGCCGGTATCTGCCAACGTTAAAGCAGATTGTAAAGTGGCAGCGACATTTTGTAGTTTAAGGTTAGCCTGGTTAATATCCAATGATTGGCAAAAGGAAACTTTGGGATAGAGCAATAGCAAACCTGTCACCACTGTGATGATGTTTTTCATAAGATGTGTTTTATTTTTAGGTTTTTATAAACTTCTTCGTCAACACTGTACCATCTGCACTTTGCCATTTTGCAATGTATATGCCACTTGCCCAACTTGCGATATTTATATTAATAGTTTCCTTTTGCTTAATAGTTTCGTAGTAAATATTTTGACCGACACAATTAATTACGGTAAGACTACCCGCTTGATTAGGAAGTGTAATTCTTAAGATACTATTAGATGGGTTAGGGTATACGATAATTTGTTGATTACCTATGACAACGTTTTGAATTGCTAAAGGAAAATAATTGATATAGCTTACAAAAGCATCTCCTTCCGCTTCAACAAGAGGGCCAATATTTATCCCTTCTGTAAATCCCGGAGAACCACTTCCGCCTGTTGCTGCAAAACCGTTTTTGAAGGGTATTATTGAAAATGGATCATCATACCCTGTTCCTCCAAACTGTAAATTATATAAAGTATCGCCTAACGTATTTAAGGAAAATAACCGGCAATCTGTTTCTCCAATGCTTCCGGGAGAAGTAGCTCCATAAGCAATGTATCCAAAAGAAGTACAACAAATGCTATTCCCGCTTTCATTATTTGGGCTGCCAAGACATTTTGCCCATTTATATACCCCATTCTTATCTATCTTCATTACACCCATGTCGCTTTCGCCATGATTGCCAGTTATCATATAATTATCAGAAGTTGTAGAGCCGTTAATAACTATACTGCTGTCCCTACTATCCCAGATAGCCTGGTACGCAATATCACTTCCCCCGCCGCCATAACTGCTATCCCATAAAATATTACCAGCTGTGTCAAGCTTGAACATATAATAATCATAGCTTGTATTAACGCCCGGATGCCAAAAAGTATCTGTACAATCGTAGTCAGTGGAATTAGTACTGCTAACAAAATAATAGCCATTATCAGCATAGAAAATACTACCCCAAGGTTGTTCACCACTACCATCGGTTCCATAACCTGTACCTCCAATGGTTTTTGACCATTGCATATTACCAATACTATCCGTTTTTACAACAAACCAATTATAGTTGAACTCAGTACCATAATGTGTGGGTACCTCGCCGCCTGAACCATTACTGATACCATACATAATAAACCCATTATCGGGCGTAAGCGCAATAGCTCCGGGTTGTTCATCATAAGAGCTACCATAGCATTTTTGCCATAATAAATTACCAACACTATCAATCCTTACCAACCATAAATCGCCCGAGCCATGATTTCCACTTATATCTCTATTGTTGGATTTGGTGTAAGCCAATACAGCATACCCCCCATCTATCGTTTGAACTGCACTAACGGCAACATCTTGCCAACTACCACCATATACTTTTACCCAACTCACATTCATATTACTATCTAACTTTCCAATAAGTACGTTTGAAGGAGCAGATTCTGCTGATGCGTCAGATGGGCTTGCTGGTATATTACCGCCACCGACAAAACAATCAGTTAAGCCCACAAATAGTATTCCGTCATCTCTTGTATATATTGAATATCTTGCTTGCGATACACCACATGAAGAATCGCCACCTACAAACCTTGTGGTATTAATATTCAGTGACTGCGCTTGTATACTACTGGTATAAGAGAGGAGGAGAGATATGAGTAGGAGTTTTTTCATAGGATAGAATAATCATATAATAAATGTAGGTATAGTATATTGATATTCAAAATATTATTTTTGAAAGTAGCTATTTTTTGTTTGGCAAATATTTCGTATATAATTTGAAGAATTGCCCTTTTG
>CAIRZD010000264.1 GCA_903882965.1 uncultured Bacteroidota bacterium | reverse complement strand
TGCGGCGGCTAATGCGGCTTATGCGGCGGCTAATGCGGCTTATGCGGTGGCTTATGCGGCTAATGCGGAAATGAAAAAGAAAATAATTCTTTACGGAATTAAACTTCTCAAATTATAATTCAAGTCCAAGACAGTGAGATAATGGAGGTGAGAGAATGAAGCTACCGATACCGAAATGTGGAAAGCGGGTAAACTATAAGAAGCGATTCTGGAAGATTTTTAGCGAGTATATCCGAAGGCGTGATAAGGGGAAATGCTATACTTGTTCAACAGTCAAAGAATGGAAAAACATGGATGCTGGTCATTATGTGAATGCAGGTAAAAGTCCACCACCGCTATACTTTAACGAGAAGAACGTCCACGCTCAGTGTACCGCTTGCAACCGATTCAAACACGGCAACCTTGAAGTCTATGCTCGTAATTTGGTTCGGCAATACGGCGCAAACATCTTGGAAGAACTTGAGACTATGCGACTCGCTGGTGGAAAATGGAATAGCTGGACGTATCAAGTGAAAATTGACGAATACAAACAGAAACTTACAGAGCTTAACGACTCCCTCTGACACAATACAGGAGATATGGTGAAGATAGGTGACTATAAATATCTATTTGAACGGTGGCGTAATTATCTTGGTATAGTTAGCCTGTTGCTTGCCATTAGAATGAATGTAATAATCAGCCCTATTCCTGTATGGTGGTTTGTTGTTGGGTTCGTTGTGTCTATCGGTGTATCTTTCTTTGACTTTAAGTATATACTACGCAGAGAAAACAGTGCTGGACTTAAATACAATGATGAATTTCAAGAGATGAAGAAAATGGTTAAAGAAATATATGAAAGGACGAAGTGATGGGTCGGTTCTGGAGCACTCTAAGAATCAACGGTAAAAACGGAGGTATATTGTCAAGGGGTGCAATGCTTACCCTAACTATAAGCGAGGTCTGTCCTATAAAATGCCGTTATTGTCCTATGTGGGTAGATAGGACTGAGTACCCGAAGTTTGACAAATGTTCCTTGGCGGAATGGAAAACATTTCTTACCGATTTCCCTGAATGGATTTCATTGATAGCTATATGCGGAGGTGAGCCTACGCTTGTGGATTGGATGCCGGAACTGGTCAGCTGGTTGCTTGGCAGAGGACACCATGTTCTACTGTATAGTAACCTTCTACGACCTGATAGGATATTAGAAATAAATAAATCTTATTTATTCACGATACAGTCAACATATCATGAAGGGGACGATGCAGAGAGATACGATAAAGCGTATAGGCGCATTAAAGATGCTGGATATCGTATAGACTCCCTTGAATTAAAGACCCCGACCATACACCCATACTCTAGGCTCAAACCATTTTTCTCGCAAGACGATATTCGGGCGTTCAAAGACTTTCACGCATCACCAGACAGCCCAAAGACTAAGGTTATCTATTGTGGGGCAGAACAATTATACCGAGAATCAAAATGACAAGGAAACTGTTAAGCTGGTTGGGTTGGTCAAAGGAAGAAGAAAAGGATTGGACGAACGAGCATGTGTTCTCGAAACAGCCCACAGAACCCATATATTCGCAGACGTTGAAAAAGTACAAACAGACCCACAACGTAGATCAATTCCACGTTCCCTGTAAAATATTTAATTCCCCAAAGGAATACATTGATTTTATCAAACAAACATTTGAAGGAGAGAAGGAATGAATGACCCTCACTAAACCCCATATTCTTCTACCGGCGTTCTTGGTGTGCTGGTGTGTCTTTTACGCCTATCCTACATTTATGGGCGGTCAAGGAATGCTATACTTCAAGACTGTGCCAAGCTATGAGGATAAAATTGGTATCGACCTTGCTCAGATGTTGTCATACTCAAAATCACTATTAGAAACGGGAAACGCTTATGTGGGAGCAAATTGTTATCCACCTCTGGCAAGCGTTGTCTTTTTGCCTCTTAGTTTGTTGGACTTCCATAGTGCTTATTGGATTATTACTTGTCTTACCCTTCTTAGTTATTGCTCTCTTTATATCTTATCTCTTAAATTGGATAGATGCAGAGATGTAGTGACGTTAATATTTTTAGTGGGATTGATGTCATACGGATTCGCCTTTGAGATGGAGCGCTCGCAATGGTATAGTATATCAATGGCATTACTTATGTGGGGACTTTATCTCGCGTACTACAACTATAATAAGTATTGGGCATGGACGCTATTCACTATCGCATTGCAGTTGAAGGTATATCCCGTTTTCTTCCTATGGTTAATGGTGAAGGGTAAATGGAGGGATGCGCTTATCTTGGGCGGTATCAACTTCCTCCTCCTATTCATTCTCGGTTGGAGTAATGCCATTGCCTTCTTCCACGCCCTGCTTTATAAAACGGGTGGGCAGGTATGGGCTGGGAATCACAGTGTGGCGAGTTATACGGCGTTTATAGATAGACCCGACCTTTCTACCGTTCTTACGGTTTTAATCGTTCTGGGGTGGTTCTATGCTAACTGGAAGGCAAAAGGATTGGATAGTCTAACCCTGATGTACTGCACCCTCACGGCGTTGCTTATCCCAAGCATCAGCCACGACTACACTATTCCGATACTCGCACTCCCAGCGTGTCTTTTGGTATCACAGATTGAGTCCAAGATTATTCTGTTCGCCGTTGCGCTGTTATATTTCTCAGCTCAGTTTTCCTATGCTTCAAAGGTGGCGATGCAAAACAATGGAACGGCTTTAATTTGTATGGCTATAATAACGA
>CAIRZD010000263.1 GCA_903882965.1 uncultured Bacteroidota bacterium | reverse complement strand
CACCTCCACATGAGCAAACTGAGGGAATGGAACATAACCATTGCGGTGCTGCCGATAGCAGTTACTGTTCTGTTCAATAAGGGTGTGGTTTTTGATGAGCTGGTGTTGAAGTATGTGGATGAAACGGTGGCTGAAAACAACAACTTCGGGTTCGGGAATGGGGCTGAAAATGCCGGAGAACCGGTTTAGGTTCTTTTTTGCCAAATAAAAATGTCCCGAAAATATCACAGCGTTATCTCACTTTTATGTTTTAAAAAAACGCACTATTTGTTTGTTTAAAAAATGGTGCTGTGTAAATTTCGTGCGTGAATGGAAAACATCTTTAATAGTGCATGCACCTTTTTGAGAAGAAGTATCTGATATTGATCTGATGTTGATAAATTGGGGCGCCGTTAAATTATATTGATCCTTAAAAATTGGTGTATACACTTTTTGAGAAGGCTGGGAGAAATGCAGTAGTAGGCACTAAGAATTGATTGTTTTAATTACCTTGTTCAAAATATCTGGATGAAACAAATTTTCTCAATAACACTTGCGTTTACTTTATTTTCCGGCAGCGTACTGGCGCAGTTTGACAGTAAGTTTTATTTTCCGGTGAAGGCATGGAAAGACATAGACAGTGTAAAGTATGAGGCGGTAACTATAAAGACCGACACGGCTACTTTGAGTGGCATAATGCTGAAGCCAGGAAACAAACATGCAATAGCAACAATACTTTATTTTCATGGCGCGGGTGGGAATGTTACCACTTATGTGCCTCTTGTGAAACCATTTGTTGATGCGGGTTTCGGGGTGTTTATGATAGATATGCAGGGTTATGGAAAATCTACGGGCAAGCCAACGCACCTGGATATAGCCCACGATGCACAGGTAGTATTTGACAGTGTGCTGCTGCGAAAAGATATAGACAAAACAAAAGTGATTGTTATGGGCGCCTCGATGGGGACCCAGATCGCTACCAAAATAGCCAAAGACAACCAAGATAGAATAGCGGCATTAGTGCTGGAAGGCACTATCAGCTCTTTTACAGACATTGCTGCGGATAGCTCACCTAAAGAACAACAAGCAATGATCAGGAATTTTTTGAAGTCGCCGTATGCGGCTAAGGAGGACGTAAAGGGAATCAAAAACACACCTAAACTAATCATACACAGTATAGCGGATAGTACCGTGCCTTATAGTGAAGGGAAAATGGTTTATGATAATGCCCTGGAACCTAAGGAATTATGGACCGTAAAGGGCGAGCACCTTGATGCAATAAACTTATACAGGAATGAATATATCAAGAAGCTAAAAAAGCTGGTGAACCAATAAACCAGGCATACAATATAACTATATATCGAGCGTTATATATGGATCCAGACTTTATCTATAAAACATACAATGAAAAAAAACGCTTCGGTAATATGGTTACTGATCTTTATGCTGCCACTGCTTTCGTTTGATTACGGCAGTTTATTAAACCATCCTATTCCCCTGCTGCCTAATAAAACACTGGATGGGAAAACGATCGATGAAAATTATTTCAGGGGGCATGTAACCATTGTGAGTTTCATGTATATCGGCTGCCCCGGATGTATGAATGAGATCACACCACTTAATAAACTAAAACAGGAGTATGCCGGCAATGATAAAGTGCAGATATTATGCGTTGCCAGGAATATGAAAGAACAAATGGTGCAATTTAATTCTAATGACACGGCTAAGCCAGATACTAATAATCTACAGAATATTGGTTATGGGCTTATAAGAAAAGCGATGAAAGCCGATGCCATACAGTATACTATACAACCCGCCTGCAATGAGGGGCATGGCAGAACGGTAAATGGAAATGAAATAAGAATAGCCAGTGAATGTAATACTATAAAGGATGTTTATGGCATTGAAACTTTTCCAACAACTTTCTTTGTTGATAAAAAAGGAATCGTAAGAGAAATGCATGTTGGCGGGCCTGCAATAAAAGACGATGAAGAATTTTACAACTACTATAAAAAACAGGTTGATTCATTGCTGGCCGAATGATGACCAGCCTCTTTATGGGTGAGTTCGGTTGACTTCTTTGACTGCACAATGCTATTCTTAAATAATTACCTTCACAAGTCGGAAATTTCTCCCTGCGCAAACAATATTGTGTGATATTCAAGCGTTAATATAATAACATCACGCAAAATGTGCCGCATTTTTATTGTCGTTTCCCTGCTGTTTTCATTTTCCGTTTCCTTAGCGCAAAATTCTCAATGTCACGACCAGAACAATAACCTGAAAATAAAAATACCCACCGAATGGATAGAAAAAATCCGTTATTATAATACTAAACAAAATAAAGAAGCGCTTCTCACGGATTTTGAACGGTTTATAAAACCTCTTACTCTTTATAAAACAGAATATAAACCTATAGTCGGTCAAGAACTGATAAACCCATTGTTTGCAAACCTTGACAGCGAGCCCGGCGATGAATTAATATGCTTGCTTGGCTGGGATTTCGAAAACCCATCAGTAGCGGTTTTTAAAAAGATTGGAGAAAATTGGTTCTTGCTATACATGCAGCACTATAGGATGAAATATCAAATGCCTGATATTGCAGTTGCTGATAATGGTTCAAAAAATAAGATTTTTTATTTCCGGGTTACACTCATTTCAGGCTCCCCTACCAATTGTGATGCTTATTGCTTTTATAAACTTATTAACAACAAGGTACACCCCTGCCTAGAGTTAGTACATGGCGTAGATGGCTATTTCGGTCATATTTTTGTGAACAGGAAAATGGAAATGGAGTTCAGTTTTGATAATAAAACTGATAAAATAATAGCAAATTATAGCTATAGTTTTTATTCTCCTTCAGAAGATTAT
Organism: uncultured Bacteroidota bacterium; assembly: GCA_903882965.1. Lineage (GTDB taxonomy): Bacteria > Bacteroidota > Bacteroidia > Chitinophagales > Chitinophagaceae > Nemorincola. The sequence goes on along the minus strand of CAIRZD010000263.1, from coordinate 559 downwards.
AATGATCTGGGCATCTTATGTAATAATATTACGCTTGCCGAAAGATCTGAAGAAATATTGTATGTATGGGATTCAAAACGATTTACCTATAAACCGGTGTATCACAAGGGCCCATACCATTTAAATGATAAGAAAATTGCTTGCTTCCCACTCTTTGGCGACAGCCGCTGTTTCGTCAACGCATACCATGATGAAATAATCAGGCTGCTTAAAACAGGGACAGGAAATGAAAAAAAATGCCTGCAAAAGTTCCTGGCGCTTGTAAAGCAGAAAAGGATATAGTCTCCCCCCGAAACATCGGGAGGTTATTTCCTCGCTTTTCAAAACCGTTGTCCTGCCATTTCTTTTATTTTCGCAATAGAAGAGTTTGAAATGAATTCTATGAATTCTCTACCAAAAACTGTAATTCCCAAACACGAAATCTTATCTGCCCTAGTAGTCATTTCAGTTGTACCAGTAAAAGCACTTTGTAATTGGCCTAAATTGTAACCTAAATTTTCTGGTTCGTGATTTTCTTTCTTTCCAAAAACCTCGCTTATAGGGATTGGTCCATCTATAT
>CAIRZD010000262.1 GCA_903882965.1 uncultured Bacteroidota bacterium | reverse complement strand
TTTTACATCATTTCAAAACATCACAAGGGTCCCCTCTGACTCAAAATAGCGCCACAGCAATTTTTCGCACGATTTCGCACGATTTCGCACGATTTCGCACACTTCAAAAAAAAATACGCTGCGTTTTCATGTAGAAAAACTTATGCGAACATTTATGTAGAAATTGACACTTTTTTGACACCCGCCCTAAAAAATTGATCGGCCGCGTATGCTATAGATCAGATCAGTGATTTACACAATATATATAGAATGGACGCTCAAACATATTTCTGCTCTGGTTGCGAAAAGATTAAACGTGATCGTGAATGTGATTTACACAATAATGTATATATGAGCAATCCATTTATCCTGAACGCTCTTCATCAATTTACTGATACAGAAAGGACTGAACTGTTGGCGATTGTCAATGAAACTCCTGAACAAAAGTTTATTCGCCGAGATCGCATCATCTCTGTAACAGGTATTAATCCTATTAAGTTTCAATTTCTTGGAGAAGATGCTGAAAATATACTTGGAGAGCGTATCAAATGGGCTGAAGCAAATGTATCTTCTTGGGAAGATTACATTCAAGAGAATATAACAGATGAAATCCCTATTTGGCTTTACAAATATATTTCGTTTAATGATATTATGCGAGATCTACAAAATAATGACGAGATCATGATACTTGAATGGGATTCTACAAAACTTTGTTGGGACTGGGCTGTATTAAATGCCGCACCGCAGGACTACACTTACAATATTGAAAATATAAGAATCATTAGCAATTTTAATTAATCAAGAAATAAATCTTTTATCAATTGTTCTGGTATTCTATATTTTTCTTGTAAAGTAGTAGAACCATAATGACCATTTCCACAACTTCTTTTATGTCTAACACCTTCCATGTTTCCACATTTTTTATTACATAATTTAGGAATAAAATTATCTTTATTTGTCCATATTCTAGTTCTTTTTCTATATCCCCAATTTGAATACATACAATAATCTATATCGTAAAATGGTTTCCCTAACATGAAATATTGATCTTTTAATAATCCAGTTTGTGGATTTTCAATAAACCATTTATCAGGTTTAAAATAGTCAATAATTTCTATTGTCCGTAATACAATTTTATTAGCAAGTTCTAAATCTCTTGGTCTATCAGGATGAGAGAATAGTATCTTGCTATATTCAGTGCAAGGAGGACTAGCCCATATAGCATTAAAATAATTAGGAGGATATTGTTTATAATCCCATAATAAAATATTACAACAAAAAGTAGGATTATTTTTATTTAAAATATCTACTGATATTATCTCTTCATATTTATTATCTAATGCTTTACTAATTGATTTAGTGCCACTAAATAACTCTAATAATTTCATCTATTATTATTAGAATATAAGATTTTTTTATAAAAATCATTCGCAATTTTAATTAGATCTATTAGATCAGATCTGATGGCTGAACCTTCTATAGCGCCAATCCCCTCTGAGGATATAGGAGAAGATAAAAGATTCAAAAAACTTCCACATCACGACGTGTTGATGAAACCTCCATTCACATGCGCTGTACTTGGCGCTATAGGCGCAGGTAAGACTTCTTTTGGATATTCTATGCTCAATGAGCATTATAAGAATTACTTTGATGAAGTAGTTGTAATATGCGGAACAATAGACTCCAAAGAGTCTTGGGAGAATATAAAACAACGTAATGTTGTTTTTTTGTCATCGTTCCACGATCAACCATTCCAAAATTATATCAACGAATTAGAGAAAGAACAAGAAGAAAGAAAAGCAAAAGGAAAGTTTCCATTGAGAGTGTGCCTCGTCATGGATGATTGCGTCTTTGAAGGTATTAATAAACATAAACAGGGCGTTCTTGATAAACTTTTCATGACGTGCCGACATTACTTTATTTCAATTATCATTATGTTGCAGCACAGCAAGATGATCTCGGCGGGAATGAGGAATCAGATCTACTATTGGATCTTATTTCGCGTGACTGCAAATGATTTGGAAAAGATCAGCCACGAACATGGAAATCTGCTGAATGATAAACAATTCGCAAAAATGTATAATGAGATTCAGACAAAAGGAAAACATGAGTTCTTGATGATCGATTATAAATCGCAAATGTCAATCCGATTTCGTCATAGATTCAGAAAGATCATAGATCAGTCTCAGTATTTGTGATATAATTATCCCTATATTCAATGGCCTCTTCAAGTGTTTTGAAATATTTAGAATGCGTCACACCATTAATCATTTTTTCAAATCTATAAAGATTCTTTTCATTCATACATATATTCTGTTCTTTTAATTTGTTATTTTTGTGAATAGACACATTCTGATTATTCTCAGCGTGAGTCACCCATCGCAGATTTTCAATTCTATTATCTGATCTGATCCGATTTATATGATCTATACAAGGTTTATTTTCAGGATTAGGGATAAAATGAAGTGCGAGAAGTCTGTGGATACTGTAACATTTCCTCTTCTTATGTGTATATAGACGCACACATAAATATCCATCAGTTATACATGGCTTCAATATCTTTCCTGAAAGAACATTCTTCACTTCTCCAAGAATATTCACCGAATAATTCGGAAATCCTACAATAGAAATGAACTCCATAGTTTCTCGGAAACAAGAAAGTCTTCAATTTGCCTCATCAATTTTTATAATAGTCCCTTACAGAGTGATGCCATACGCTTTGAAGAAGGTTGGAAAGGGCTACGTTGTTGAAACCACAGCTGGGCCAAATAAAGGTCATATTCACGAGCGCCATCCAATTCCAAAAGATCGCGCAATGCGGCAGATC
>CAIRZD010000261.1 GCA_903882965.1 uncultured Bacteroidota bacterium | reverse complement strand
GTTTTTTTCATGAGTGTGTCAAATATTATTTTACGCAAAAGGCATTTTTACTACCTGTGCTTTTATTGCTTTATCGCGAATCATTACAAATACATCAGTACCCGTTGATGCATGATCGGTAGCTAAGTATGCCATACCTATAGCCTTCCCCAAGCTAGGTGCCTGTGTGCCGGAGGTAATGATACCTATTTCATTGCCCTCAGCATCCTGTATAGTATAGCCATGACGGGGAATACCCTTGTCTATCATTTCGAGACCAACGAGTTTACGGACTGTGCCATTTTTTTTCTGCCGTTCAAATGTTTCTTTTGATGTGAAATCCTTTGTGAATTTTGTGATCCATCCAAGGCCTGCTTCTATGGGGCTGGTGGTATCATCTATATCATTGCCATACAGACAAAATCCCATCTCAAGGCGTAGCGTATCGCGGGCGGCAAGGCCAATAGGTTTCATGCCGTGCTGCATACCTATGCGGAATATCTCATCCCATATTTTATCAGCATCACCATCTTTGTCTTCAAAGTATATTTCTACTCCGCCAGCGCCAGTATAGCCGGTAGCGCTTACGATCACATTATCCACTCCGGCGAACTTACCTTTTGTGAAAGTGTAGTATTTGAGGTTGGTGATATCCATATCAGTGAGCTGCTGCATGTACTCTACCGCTTTAGGTCCTTGTACTGCCAGCAGAGCAGTTTTTTCGGATATGTTGTGCATCTCAACACCGTTTGTATTATACTTGCTGATCCATGCCCAGTCTTTATCAATATTTGAGGCATTTACCACGAGCATGTAAGTTTTGTTTTCCTCTATGCAATATACGAGCAGATCATCTACAATACCGCCATCTTCGTTTGGCAGGCATGAATATTGTGCCTGGCCATCTTTTAGTTTAGCTACATCGTTGCTGGTTACGCGTTGTATAAGATCAAGCGCATTTGGACCTTTCAGCATGAATTCACCCATATGGCTTACGTCAAAGACACCTGCATTTGAACGTACGCAATGATGCTCTTCATTGATGCCTGTATAAGATATAGGCATGTTGTAACCGGCAAATGCTGCCATTTTAGCGCCAAGCGCTATGTGTCTTTCTGTAAACGGAGTGTTTTTCATATTGTTACTTAAGTGGGTGCAAAAATAAGCGGTAATTGCAGATTTTCAGATTTTGTTTTAATAATGTGATCAAAATCATTACGGATCTTTCCAAAACCAAGCGTCAATAATTGCATATTTTCAGACTTTGTTTTGGCAATAACAAAATATTTTCACAACTTTCGTTTTGATATATATATAAACTCCTATGGTATTCAGTAGTATCCTATTCATTTTCTATTTTCTGCCCATTTTTTTTCTCCTTTATTACGTCGCTGATAAAAGGTTTAAAAACGCGATTATCTTATGTGGTAGTGTAATTTTTTATGCATGGGGTGCACCGGTGTTCATTTTTGTTCTTTTAGCAACAACAATCATTGATTTTTATATAGTGCGCTTTATGGCATCCCGAACCGGTAAGCGGCAACGGATAGCACTGATGTGTGTGTCTGTCTGTATTAACCTGGGGCTCCTTTTCTATTTTAAATACAGCAATTTTTTTGTTGAAAATATTAATTTCATTTTTTCAATGGTTGGTGTAAAAGAAATTGCCTGGGTAAAGCTGGTGTTGCCGATAGGCATATCATTTTACACTTTTGAGACGATAACTTATGTAGTTGATGTGTATAGGGGAATCCATAAACCATTGCGTAATTTTTGGGATTACCAACTGTACATTATTTTGTTTCCAAAGCTGATAGCCGGCCCAATTATCCGATTTCATGATTTTGCCGACCAGATATATGATCATACAGATTTTGAAACGGTTGATAACAAGCTAAGGGGTTTATACAGGTTTTTCATTGGGTTAGGGAAAAAGGTACTGATAGCAAATGTTTTAGGTGAAAGTGCCGACCTTATATTTAAGTTGCCTCATAATGAGCTTGGGACATTGACGGCATGGTTTGGTGCACTCAGCTATACATTTCAGATCTACTTCGATTTTTCCGGTTATTCTGATATGGCAATTGGGCTGGGGTTAATGATGGGTTTCCGGTTTCCTGAGAATTTCAATAATCCATACACCTCCGTTTCTATAACTGATTTTTGGCGCAGGTGGCATATAACGCTTGGCAACTGGATGCGCAATTACCTTTACATTCCACTTGGCGGGAACAGGGTAAAAAGTAAATTGCGTTTGTACTTTAATTTATGGCTTGTATTTCTCGCATCGGGCCTATGGCATGGGGCAGCCTGGGGGTTTGTAATATGGGGAGCATACCATGGATTTTTTCTGGTTATAGAGCGGATCTTCCTGGGTAAATGGCTGGCACGGATTGGTAAAGCAGCGGTAATATATACTTTCCCGGTTGTGATGATAGGGTGGGTGTTTTTCAGGATGGAACACTTTGAGCCGGCAATAAATTTTATTGGCAGGATGTTTAGCTGGCACGCAGATAATGAGTTATGGCGGCCGGACAAAGAATATTTAAGCATGCTGATAATTGCCATGTTCTTTTCATTCTTTACCATATCAAAATGGGGCGAGCGTTTACAGGAGAAAATATTTTATAACGATTATGGGCTGAGGCTGCATTTTGCGATGGTTTTTGCCGGGCTGATATTATGTATCATTTGTGCCGGACGCATAACACAGTCGACATTTAACCCTTTTATTTATTTCAGATTTTAGATCATGAAAAAGAAAGTAAAAAATGGCTTATTGGTTTTTGTGTTCGCTGTGCTTCTTTTGCCGCTATTACAGCAAAATCTGCAGGTCATTGACAGCGGTAGATTGTTTGGGTATTATACCAATACGGCTGATACTTCTTTTTCGTTAGTCGGCTGGTTCGGCGGTACATACCAGGCAAGAGAAGCAATTTTTTTAAACGATCACATGGGTTTCAGGCCGGACTTGCTGCGGCTGAATGGCCAGATCGATTATAGTGTCTTTCAAAAAATGGATTATGGAGGCGTAATAGGTAGCGATAATTATCTCTATTATACCGATTATATTAACGCATACTATGGCAAAGATTTTCAGGGTTATGAAAAACTTCATAAAAAAATGAAGATGCTAAAAGATATTCAGGATACCCTTGCGTGTCTTGGGAAATCTTTGATAATGGTATATGCTCCTGATAAGGCGTGGTATTATTCTGAACATATTCCGCAAAACCTCATAGTACTTAACCGCAAGCCGAATAATTACAAAACCAGCGCTTGTATGGGAGATTCATTAGGCATCAACCAGATCGACCTTAATAAATGGTTTCTTACATTAAAGGATACAACAAAGGAGCTATTATATTCAAAGCAAGGTATTCACTGGACCAATTACGGATCAATTTTAGGAGGGGATTCTATAATAAAATACATTGAGGCACTGCAGCATATCCACATGCCGCATCCCGAATGGTTGCGAGTACTGCATACAACCCAGGCAAGAGTTCCAGATAGAGATATTGGTAATCTATTGAATCTCATATTTCCTATTGCTAATGAAACATACTGCTATCCTGAATTATTTTATACAACTGACTCAACGACAACAAAACCCAATTTCATTTTTGTAGGTGATAGTTATTGTGTAAATCTTATACTGACAGGTGTAATGCAGCATATGAGCAGAGAATGGCAATTCTGGTTTGGTTTTCAAAGTGTATTTAATAAGGATAATTACAAGACCGGGGTGTATCTGCATATTGATACTTATGACTGGAAAAGTGAATTAAATAAAGCTGACTGCATAGTAGTTTTGAATACGCCTATGAATGCTTTCAATTTAGGAGGTGGCTTTATTGATTCCGCGTATAATTATTATTACCCCAAAAAATGAAATGCTTGTAATTACAGCCTGAATTTTTGCTCATATTTTTAGTTTCTTTCGTTTGCCCGTTATAAGATTAAAAGGCATAGACATATGAAAAACCCGTCTTTAATTACATTTTTATATTGTTTTTCTATTGCCTAATTGTCAAATCAAATAATTTTCTGACAAAAAATGTGACGTAATGGCACTACATTTAACATGGTTTAGATTTTGCTAGCTTATATAAATACAAACAAAAAATTTTATGGACCAGAACGAATTTCGCAAATATGCCATAAAGCACCATGGCATCAGTAGTTTAACTTTAGACAGTTATTCTTCTTCAATGATAAAAGTCCCTAACGCACTTACGCCCTATATTATAGAAGAGCGACCAATGAACGTTGCTTCTATGGACGTATTCTCGCGTTTGATGATGGACCGCATTATCTTTTTAGGTGAAGGGATCAATGATTATGTGGCGAATATTGTTACGGCACAGCTACTCTTCCTGGAAAGCACAGACCGCACAAGGGATATACAGATGTACCTGAACAGCCCGGGCGGCAGCGTATATGCTGGCCTTGGTATTTATGATACGATGCAGATCATTAACCCTGATGTATCTACTATTTGTACAGGTATTGCAGCGTCAATGGCAGCGGTGCTGATGTGTGCCGGAAGCAAAGGTAAAAGAACTGCACTGAAACACAGCCGTATAATGATACACCAGCCACTAGGTGGTGCGGAAGGCCAGGCGAGTGATATAGAGATCACTGCAAGAGAGATCGGGAAGTTGAAAAAGGAGCTGTATGAGATTATTTCTCTACACTCAGGCCAGAAACTTTCTAAAGTGGAAAAAGACAGTGACCGTGATTACTGGATGACTGCTGGTGAGGCTAAGGAATATGGTATGGTGGACGAAGTGCTGGAGCGTAACCCACGCAAGGCAGGAACTCCTCCTGAGGCTAAATAATTTCTGATGGCTCAATTGCCGGATGCGTAATGGCTCAATGTAATGTGCTAGTCTAACAAAAATGCCCCGCTGTACAGCGGGGCATTTTTGTTAGACTTTTTATTATTTAAGCAGTTACTTCTGCATCTTCTTTTTCTTTTTCTATTCTTCCTCTTCTTAATGGATTGGCGGTATTTTCAGCATATTCTTTGCGCTGATTGAGCAAGTCGAGACATTGATAGACTGCTTCGCGGAAAGAGGTAGGATCAGCTATATTTTTCCCGGCTATGTCGAAGGCTGTACCATGATCGGGAGAGGTGCGTATGATCGGGAGGCCAGCGGTATAATTGACACCTTCGCCTTGCGAGAGTGTTTTAAAGCCTACAAGGCCCTGATCGTGATACATAGCAAGTACGGCATCAAACTGAGTATAGCTGCCATGTCCGAAGAATGCATCGGCACTATATGGGCCGAATATGAGATTGCCACCTTGTTTCTGAAGGTCTATAACGGGTTTGATGATCGTTTGCTCTTCATTACCTATTTGGCCTTCATCACCGGCATGTGGATTAAGGCCGAGCACCGCGATCTTTGGCTTATCAATGCCAAAGTCTTTTATAAGTGTTTCGCGGAGAATATTCAGCTTGGATATCAACAACTCCTTTGTAATAGCAGCAGCAACTTTTGATATGGGTATATGTTCTGTAGCCAATGCTACGCGAAGGTTTTTGTTGTAAAGGATCATCAATACATCCTTAGCGCCAAATTTTTCTTTAAAGAAAGGTGTATGGCCGGTATACGGGAAATCAGGGATATTGGTATTGCTTTTATGAATAGGGGCTGTAACAATAGCGTCGAGTTGGCCGTCTTTGAGGCATTGTGTGGCTACCATCAGCGAGCGGATGGCGTACTTGCCGCCGGCATCTGTGAGCACGCCGGGCTGTATTGGTACTTCCTCGTCCCAGCAGTTGAATATATTGACCTGTTTGGGGTTAAGCGTTGCGAGGTCTTTTGTGCTGGAGAAATTAAAGGCATGTTCGGTGACAATACGGCGGTAATAATTGATCACTTTATTGGACGCAAATATTACAGGTGTGCAGAGGTCGAGCATGCGGTTGTCTGAAAATGTTTTAATGATCACTTCAGTACCTACTCCGTTAATGTCTCCTGTGGTAATGCCGATAACCGGTTTTTCGTGATTTGGTTGCATATTAAGTTATAAGTTAAAAATCAAAACCTAAAAGTGTTTTTCAAATTCAAAAGGTCAAAATCATTATGCTTTGCCATAGTGCATCAGGAAATCGAGCAGCATACGCATGCCATAGGCTGTGCCCCCTACAGGGATATAACCCTTTTTAGCAGTAGCAAAAGATACGCCTGCAATATCAAAATGCATCCATGGGTAATCTATAAAATGTTCGAGGAATTTGCCTGCTGTGATTGCTCCTCCTGAAGGTCCGCCAACGTTTTTAATATCAGCAATGTCTGATTTTATCTGATCTCCATATTCATCCCACAAGGGATATTCAACGAGCCGTTCATATTGGCGGAAGCCGCTTTCGCGGAAGGCTTTTTTTACCTGGTCGTCTGCAGTGCCCATGCATACGATACCGTCCTCGCCGACTGCTGCTGATGCAGCGCCTGTGAGTGTAGCAAAATCCATTACGAGTTCGGGTTTGTAGCGTTTAGCCCACTGCAATGCATCGGCAAGCAACATGCGGCCTTCGGCGTCTGTGTTGAGCACCTCAACAGTTTTACCACTGAGCATAGTTATTACATCGCCCGGCACATATGCTTCCTGGCCCGGCCGGTTGTCGGTGGCTGGTACGAGTGCAATTATATGCAAGGGTAACTGTAATTTAGCAATTGCGTACATGGCGCAACTAACAAGGGCCGCGCCACTCATATCGCTTTTCATGCGATCCATTGAATTAGCTGTGGGTTTAAGAGATAACCCACCGGTATCATATACTACGCCTTTGCCTACAAGTACTATTGGTTTTTTATTGAGTGCCTTTTTGGGCAGATATTCCATTATGGAAAAAGTTGGGGGCTGTATGCTGCCAAGATTGACAGCTAAAAGGCCACCCATTTTTTCTTTTTGTATCCGGGCTTTATTAAATACGGTTACTTTGAAGCCGGCATCTTTGCCAAGCAATACTATTTCTTTGGAGAGTTGTTCGGCAGATAAATAATTGAGTGGTTCGTTTACAAGAGTACGTGCGCGGTATATGGCGTCTATAACGATGTTTAATTGCGCTACTTCCTTTACTGTTGCGGATGTTTTGGTAAAGTAGATAAGCTTAAGGGTGTTGGTGATCTTTTTGGCCTCTGTGCGGTATTTAAGGAACTGGTAATTGGCCAATGCCATTCCTTCAGCCACTAATACTGCCGCATGTGTGTTAGCAGATAGGTTAGCAATAGTTATTTCGGTTAACTTATACTTGTTGCATATCCCAGACAATTCAGCGCCAGCTTTACGGCAGGCATCATGTGTTTGGGCATCAGTTTTTTTATTTTTGAAAAGGTAGATGAAAATAAAATAACTGAGTTTATTGATGGAAACGATCGTTTGCTCCACAGCAAAGGATGTTTTAATGAAGGCTAATTCCTCTTTAGTGAGTACTGCCAGCGAGCTTAACTTTTTTTCATCGTCTACAATATAGATATGGTCTTGTTTCGTTTGTTTGATCTGTATTTTGAATTCCATGCTGCAAAAATAATTTAATGGGCGAAGGTAAACTAATGTTAAGTCAAAAGTCAAAGCTAAAAAGTGTGTAATGTAATATATGGGTAGGTTAAAATATATCTAAAGACACATTTTATGATCTCATTACTAATACCTTTGTGCAGATAACTTATGGCTTATAATTCAGTGCCGCAAGGGCGGAACGTAATTTCAAAGGATTCATACGGGCAGCTTAAAAAGAGCCTTGGCCAACATTTTCTGCATGATGAAAATATGTGCAAGAAGATCGTGGACCAATTGGTGCATGTGCCGGGAATGCGGCTATTGGAGGTTGGTCCGGGCGGCGGAGCACTTACCAAATACTTTATGCAATGGAAGGATATAGATTATAAAGCCATAGAAATAGACCAGGAAAAAGTAGCATATCTTGACAGGACCTATCCGGAGCTAGCGGGTAAAATAATAATGCAGGATATTTTGCAGGCAGATGCACCGTTTGACCAGAAATTTACGGTAATTGGCAATTTCCCTTACAATATATCCTCTCCTATACTGTTTAAAGTGCTTGAGTGGGAGCCGCAAGTTCTGGAAGTAATAGGAATGTTTCAGAAAGAGGTGGCGCTGAGGGTGGCGTCGGGCCCCGGGTCTAAGGTGTACGGGATTTTAAGTGTGCTTATGCAGGCCTTTTTTAAAGTTGAATACCTTTTTGATGTGCATGAAAATTGTTTTACTCCTCCGCCAAAAGTGAAAAGCGGTGTTTTGAGGTTTACAAATTTGCACAACCCGCATGACATAAATGATAAAAGAAGGTTTATAATACTAGTGAAGGCTGCCTTTAATCAAAGACGCAAAACATTGAGGAATGCTCTTAAAAGTATCCTGCCTGCTGAGGCACTTACAGATAAACTGATGGATAAAAGGGCAGAGCAACTGGCGGTAACGGATTTTGTATACTTGTATAAAGAATACGGTGCACTTAAATCTTAAAAAAAAGCCGAGAAGGTTCTTTACTAAATTTGTTTTATTAAATGCTGATACTTTTTGAATATGCACTCCAAGAAAGTCTTAATAGCTGCGCCAGTTGATGCTGTACTAACAGAGGGCCTCGCTGCGTTTGGATATGAGTGTATTGTGCATGAAAATATTTCACAGGCCATTGCATACGAATTGATAAAAGATTGTGTTGGTGTGGTTACATCAACAAGGTTGCAACTCGATAAAGACCTAATAGATACAGCACGGGAACTAAAGTGGATCGGACGTATGGGCTCCGGGATGGAGGTGATAGACCTGGAATATGCAGCTATTAAGGGTATAACGTGTTTTGGAAGTCCTGAAGGTAATTGTAATGCTGTAGGTGAACATGCGTTGGGCATGCTGCTGGCTTTGATACGTCGTATTGTATGGAGTGGCAGGGAAATGGAACAAGGTGTGTGGCGCAGAGAGGAGAACAGGGGTATTGAATTAGAAGGTAGGACAGTTGGTATCATTGGTTGCGGGCATACGGGCAGGGCATTTGCTAAGAAATTACAGGGGTTTGATACCCGCATACTTGCTTATGATAAATACAATTGCGAAGGCATACCCGCGCATATTGTGGCGTGTAAAAGCCTGGAGCAAATATTTGAAGAAGCGGATATTGTGAGTTTTCATGTGCCATTGCAGGCGGATACAAAACATTATTTCAATGAGCAGTTTATAGCGCAAATGCGCAAGCCATTTATTTTAATAAACACATCGAGGGGTACTGTAGTAGACACTACAGCACTGTTGCATGGGCTATCAGCCGGGAAAGTAGCCGGTGCCTGTCTTGATGTATTTGAACAGGAGCCTTTAAGTGGTATGGATGTAGTAATTGCAGCACAATTAACATCATTGCCAAATGTTGTTGTAACACCGCATATTGCGGGATATACATTTGAAGCGCTATATAAAATGAGCCGGGTTTTATTGGAAAAAATAAAAGCGTTGCCGTGATTTTGTTTTGATCATTTGGACATGCGTATAAAAAATCTATCTTCTTTTTCAGTTCTTCAGGTACATTGTCAATTTTTTAATTGATAAAATAATTGCTTTAACATTTTTTTTTGTTTCTACCCAAGATTCCCACCCGGATATACGTCTATAAGGTATGAGGTACTTATAACTAATTGGAGAATTGACTTACATCTATTTGAAAATTATATAAGGTATTTGGGAAAATTAATTTGTTAAGTGTGGATTTTTAACAGATTTTTTTATCTTTACGCCTCATTTGCTAATAATTTATTAACACAGTATATGATACGTACCTTACGTTCTCTGCTATTATTTGTATTTATAGGGCTGTCGAGCTCGGTTTTTGGCCAGGAAATTGGCGGAAGGGTGTTGGATGATAAGAAAGAGCCCCTGCCAAGTGCTATAGTCCAGGTATATTCCGGTGGTATCCTAAAAGGGGGTGCCGCTACTGACCTGGATGGTAATTACGTTGTAAAACCACTGGATGCCGGCTATTACAATGTTCTTGTATTATACGCTGGTTATGATTCAATTATGATCACCCAGGTGATCGTATCATCCGGCAATAGAACAACCCAGAATTTTACTATGGCAAAACCAAAAGGCAAGGAGTTGCCCCAGGTTGTAGTAACATCATATAAAAAGCCGCTTGTTGACCAGGATGTGCCGGACAGGCATATCATGAACAAAGCGGAGATCGAAGCTGTACCTACAACGGATCTTGCCGACATCGTTGCTAATGCTCCGGGTGTATATCAAAGCCAGCGTGGAGGAAATGTTAATATTGGCGGTGGACGTTCAACAGGAACAACATATGTTATTGATGGAGTGGTGGTGCAAAGTTCAAATGATGCATTAACAAATACAGGTATCAGCATGTCTCAAGGCTCTGTAGAGCAGATAGATGTAATTGCTTCGGGTATCCCTGCTAACTATGGTGATGTATCAGGTGGTGTGGTAAGTATAACGACAAGAGGCTCTGCTCCTAAACTTACCGGTGAGGTTAGTTTGGATCACTCTATTGATGGGTATAACAATAACCAGTTTAACTTTTCAATAGCAGGCCCCATTTTTAAGAAGAGAATACCAGGAGACAGTGTTCATAAAAAACCGGTACTTGGTTTTTCTTTAAGCGGTGATCTATATGATGACAATGATAAATATCCTACTTATGATAAGCAGTACGTTGTGAAAGCGGATACCTTAAAGAAATTGCTCGCAAACCCTTTATATGTATCATCAAATAACAGCGGGAACAAACAATATGCGTATTCGTCTGATTATATTACCCAGAGTGGTTTAAACCAGGTAAGAGTAGTACCCAGTAACGTATCTAAAGAAGCCCGTTTGGGCGGTAAGCTTGATTACCAGGTGACTGATAATATGCACATTTCGGCAGGTGGTAATTTCGACTATACAAGACAAGACTTGTCAGGTTTTAACCCAAACTATGCCGGTAACCATACCAACGTATTATTTGCATCAGCTAATACGCCGATCGATAATAACGTATCCGGCCGTGGTTATATCCGGTTTACACAAAAATTTGGTAAGCTAGGTGATACTTCATCAAACCGTGGGCTTATCTCAAATGCTTATTATGCAATACAGGCAGATTACCAAAAACTTTCGCAAACTATCGAAGATCCGACTTTCAAAAAGAATATTTTTGATTATGCGTATGTAGGTAAATTTACTGAAACCAAGCAACAACAATATGCAGCCGGTTTTGACTCTACAAGCGGACATACTGGAACAATATTAACAGTGAGCAAACCAACCGGGATATCATTTGCTCCGGATAATTTGAATCCTAATTTAGTTAATTACACTAAAGAATATTATAATTCATTATCCGGTGTGTTGCCATTATCAATGCAGCAAATACAATCGAATTATGCGCTTGTAAACGGTGATGAGCCTCAATCTACTTACAGCTATAACGGAGTTGGTCTTTTTGCAAGCCCAGGTACTACACAGAATTATTATTCTACTTTTAATTCTACTCAGTATGCACTTTCCGTTGATGCATCGTTTGACTTGCAAATAGGTAAAACCAAGCATGCTATTGGCTTTGGGTTATATTATCAACAGCGCATAGAAAGATCATATGCCGTTTATGCAAATTTAGGTGCTACAAATTCCTTATGGCAATTAATGAGGCAGCTGGTTAGCAGCATTGATAATACTAACCTCGTATTGGATAAACAACATCCTATTTTTGTAATCAAAGGTGTGCAATACAGCTATAATCAAGGGAAATACTATGACCCATCCGGCAACGTGAAAAATATTTTGCCCGGCCCTACAGATACGATAATATACAATTACAAAAACATAGGGTCAGGAGGTACAGATAATAAGGGTACTACATTTGACCAGAACCTCAGAAAAGAACTGGGTTTAGGACCTGATCAGGATATCAACATTGACCAATATGGCCCGTCGACCTATAATTTGAATTTGTTCTCTGCTGACGAACTGCTAAATAGCGGTAACCCGTTTGTGAATTATTTTGGATATTCATACACTGGCGGTGCCCAGGCCGGAGCTGTTAACTTTAATGATTTCTGGACACAGAAAGATGCAAATGGTAACTACACACGCCCGATAGGCGCTTTTACGCCAAATGATATTGCCGGCTATCTTATGGATAAATTCACCTATAAGGATATGCATTTTAATATTGGGGTACGTGTAGAAAGATATTCTGCAAATACACAGGTATTAATAGACCCATATTCATTATATCCTGAAACAACTGTAGGCCAAAATAGTTCTTTAACAACTAATAAAGCGATTAACCCGAATACTGCAAATGGTAATGCCCCCAGCAACATTGGTAGTAATTACATAGTATATGTGGCGGACAATAATACAGCAACACCTACAGTTATCGGTTATCGCAATGGGGCAAACTGGTATGACCCTAATGGTAATTACATTGAAGACCCATCTATACTTACAAAATATTCAAATGGCCTTACTCCCCGGCCTCTTCTTCAAAATGCATATAAGAGTATTACGATCACTGACACAAATTTTAACCCTAATCTTTCGTTTACTTCTTATACACCTTCTGTAGCTATCATGCCGCGTTTACAATTCAGTTTCCCTATATCAGATGTAGCTGACTTTTTTGCGCATTATGATATTTATTCACAAAGGCCGTTACCTTCGACACTTGGTTTGGCAACTGCTTACAATTATTATACGCTTGCACAGAATGCACAGAATGCAATAGGAAATCCTAATTTGAAACCAGAGCAAACGTATGATTATGAAGTAGGTTTCCAGCAGAAGATCAGCGAGCATTCTGCCCTCATACTTAATGTGTTTTATAAAGAGCGTAAGAACCAGATAGCGCTTGTAGATTATTTATACGCATGGCCTACTACTTATTATACTTATGGTAACCGTGATTTTTCCAGCACAAAAGGAACTTCTATCTTTTATGATATGCGTGCCACAAACCATTTGAGCATGACCTTATCATACACGCTGCAGTTTGCTGAAGGTACCGGATCTACTCCCGGCGCTGGTAAAGGCTTATTAGGAAGCTTTATTGAAGCAGGGGTGCCTAACCTCCGTTATATTACACCATTGAATTATGATTCCCGCCATACTATCGTTGCGACTATAGATTACCGTTATAACGATGGTGAAGGTCCATTAGTAGGTGGTTTGAAAGTATTGCAAAATGCAGGTATCCACCTGATCCCGAAATTAAGGAGCGGAGAGCCATATACTGCATATAGTGATCCTTTAGGTAATACAGTTATAGGCGGAGTTAATGGATCAAGGCTTCCATGGCACTTTGGGGTAGACCTTAAAGTGGACAAAGATTTTGCTCTTGCATTTGGTAACAGGCGTAAGAATGCACCAGCAGGTATAAAAACCAAGAAGCCAATGTTTATTAAAGCTGTGATCAGTGTAAACAACCTTTTGAATACACGTGATGTACTTTCTGTGTATGGTTATACCGGCAAGCCTAATGATAACGGGTATCTTGCATCTTCTTATGGACAACAATACGTTCCGCAGCAGGTGAACCCTACATCTTATGCTACTTTGTATAGTATATACATAAACAACCCAGGGAATATAAATTTCGCACGGACACTAAATTTTGCGCTTCAATTTAATTTTTAATAAATTTAACAGGATAACTTTAATAGGTTATGAAAACGAGAAGAAGTATACGGATTGCTATAGCCATTGTCATATGTTTTGGTGGTATAATGGGGCATGTATTTGCGCGTGAGAATATAGTTACGTCCCAGCATAGGGCAGCATTAAAAGCTACAGCCAGCGGCTGCCAGCCAGGAGCTATATCGGGAATTGACATGGACATTAACAATGTACGCGCCCTTTTGATGACGGGTGGCGATATGTGGTGGAATATAGGTGAAGGGGTGGCAGCATATGAGATTCCTATAGGTTCAGGTAAAAGCTCACAGTTTGCGGCATCCTGCTGGATTGGCGGTTATGATCAGCAAGGGCAGTTAAAGGTGGCGGGACAAACTTACCGCCAGACGGGGAATGACTATTGGCCAGGCGCATTAAATACAAATGGTAAAATATCTGCAGATACCTGTGTATTATGGGATCATCAGTGGAAAGTACAGAAATCCACAATCAACAAGTTTATTCAGAACTACAAAATCGGTGCTTCAAATGCAGGGGCTGAATATTTCACGATCAATACATGGCCGGCCGCAGGTAATACAAATCCAAAACCAGGATATGGTGCTATAGGTAGTGATGGTACAACCCATCTTTATTTGAATCCGAATTTCACTTATGCTTCTTTTGCTGATCTTAATGGTAATGGTATATATGAGCCATTAAAGGGTGAATACCCGGTTTTGGAAAGTAACGGAGTAAAGAGTATCCCTGATGAGCTGATATGGTGGGTATTTAATGACGCGGGTAATGTAAAGCAAATGTCGCTTACGGCTTCTATTGGCGTAGAAGTACAGACCAGTGCATTTGGATATGCAACACAGGATTTCTTAAATAACTCAACCTTTTGTAATTACCGGGTTATCAATCGCGGTGCGCTTACTATGGACAGTACATACATAGCCGTATGGGATGATTGTGACCTTGGCTGGTATTATGATGATTATATTGGTTGTGATACTTCCAGAGGTTTAGGAATACAGTATAATGGTAATAATGATGATGGACAAGGTGGTGGTTTCCCGGTAAACAGCTATGGTAAAAACCCTCCACAGGTTGGTCTTGATTATTTCCAGGGGCCTAAGAGAACTATTAATGTTACACTTCCTTCAGGCAAGGACACTGTTGAAATACAAACCCTTAAAATGACGAATTTTACCTATTTCAATAATGATGCGAGTATTATAGGTAATCCAAGCAATGGTATTCAGATGTATGGTTACATGACAGGAACTATTATTGATGGGGAACATTTTTCTGATGACTTTCAGGGCCCCGGAGTTCCATCTAAAGGTTATGGGTCAGGGCCTGATGTTAACTTTGTATTCTGGGGTGATCCCGGAGTAAAATCTGAATGGTCTGAGTGTTCATGTAATAATAACCCCGGAGACAGACGTTTTATATTTTCAGCAGGGCCATTTAAATTGTTGCCAGGCGCTATTAATGATATAACTTTTGGTTGTATATGGGCTCCCCAGCCTGTTGGCGGCTGCCCTGTCACAAACTTTGCGGAAATTGAGAGTATTGATGATGGTGCACAAGCGTTATTTGACAGCCACTTTAAAACTGTAGAAGGTCCGCAAGCTCCAAGAATGGTTTGCAGGGAACTAGATGGGAAACTTATATTCTACCTGGTGAATGATTACGGAAGCAATAACTATGGAGAGAACTACGGTAATGCAAAAGGCACTTACGGTGACTCTTTGCAATATCATCAGCCAGTAACCAAAGCTGCAGGGAAGGCGGATTCATTGTATCAATTTGAGGGGTATGAAGTATTCCAGTTGGCAAATAGTTCTGTAACTCCTGGTAGTATTTTCAATCAGACTACCGGTGAAGTTGATCCTACGCAGGCATCACTTGTTTTCCAGTGCGATATTCATAACGGTGTTTCCCAAATAGTTAACTATGTTCAAGACTTGAGCGTAAGTGATACTACTGAAGTGCCTCAAATTAAGGTAGTTGGTAAGGATAGTGGTATTGTACACAGTTTCCAGATCACACAGGATGCGTTTGCAACGACAGTTAATAGCAGCCTGATAAATTATCATACGTACTATTATGTAGCGATAGCATACGCATATAACAACTTCGCCCAGTTCAACCCACTTAGCCCAACTAATACCCAGGATGCTCCCTACTTACCAAGCTCGCATGGTGCCGGTGGTATAGCGATCCCGATAGTATCAGCAATGCCAAATCCGGCTAATGGTGCAATGGGAACTGTTATCAATTCTGAATATGGCTCTGGTGTGATCATTACCCGCATGGAAGGTATGGGTAATGGCGGTAACCTTGTACAACTTACAGACTCATCTGAAACGACTGCAGTATACAACAACCAGGTAAACAATGCAGTATACCAGGATAACGCAGGTCCTATAGATGTAAAGGTTGTAGACCCAACATTGGTACCCTCTTATAATTGGGTATTGCAGATAGATAGTGCCAGCACAGATACTATGGGTATTGTAAATACAGGTACATGGAGATTAACTGCGCTTAGTGCTAATAATACTGTTGAAGATGTTATATACAGTGAGCAGAGTATTGGTTCGATGAATGAGCAAATACTGGAAAAATATGGTCTTTCAATATCAATAGGCCAGGTACTTAAACCAGGGTATGACCAGGTTAACGGTAACGGGTATATTACTTCTGATATTACATTTACTAACCCATCACAGCCTTGGTTGGCCGGTGTGCCTGATCAGTCGGATAGTAGTTTTGCAAACTGGTTGAGGTCTGGCGCTAATAAATCCTTCACTCACGTCGCTCCATGTAATTTTAATGACGATGGACTAGATGTGAATTCTTTTTACGAAAACATGTTTGCTAATTTCACACCTACAAAAAGCACATGGGGCCCATATGCACTTGCTGCAGGTTACTATAACGGCGGAGGCTCACCTAATTCAGGCGGGGCTACGAGTGCTACAGGTGCAGCAGTATGTGGTTTTGAGGTAGCGGCATTAGGCAGGTATTATAGCAGGGTTATTGATTCGATCCTTGTTAATTTCCATAATATTTCAGACGTTGATCTTGTGTTTACATCAGACATAACAAAATGGACAAGATGCGCAGTCATTGAGCAACAGGAAGACAGTATGTTGGCTCAAGGTAAAGCCAGCAAATTCTTTTTGAGGAGACATGCAGGTTGGAATATGGATATTGACGCAAGCGGTAATCCGGTATATTCTGAAAGTGCTTCTGATAATGGGATGTCATGGTTTCCCGGTTATGCTGTTGACCAGCTTACCGGCCAGCGCCTGAATATTGTTTTTGGCGAGGATTCTTACCTGGGAAGTGACAACGGCAATGACATGTTATGGAACCCATCATCAAATGTGGTTAGTCCATATAGCGGCTCTATAATTTATGGTGGTAAGCATGTTGTGTATATATTGGGTTCTCAGTATGACAGTGATAAGGCCTTTGTTTCAAACATTAATAAGGTGAATATCAATACGATCAATGCTAACAGTATAAGTGATAGCTCTATGATTAAGGCATATCAGCCGGTAGAATGGGTAGGTATTCCAACACTTAACCCAACGCAGAGCTTATTGCCATTGAGCGAGCACCTTATACCTACCTTGACCAGACTGAGGTTTAGGGTAACACGTCCATATGCACCATACCAGGCGGTTAATACATCTGCTGTTGGCGCTGTGAGTGTTTCGACCTTAACGCCAACTAACCCATATTATACATTCACTACAAGCAACCTGGCACCTACGCCTCTGAATGATAATACAAATAAGAATGCACTCTTAAATGAAATATATGCTGTTCCTAATCCTTACTACGGGTATTCAGGTTATGAGCAAAACCGTTTTGATACTAAAGTAAGGATCATAAACCTCCCTGCGCAGGTAAATATAAGCATATACACTTTGGATGGTTCATTGATACGTACCCTTACTAAGAATGATGCTACTACTTCATACATTGATTGGGATATCCGTAATTCGGCTGGATTACCAATTGCAAGTGGTATGTATCTTATTGATGTAAAGGCATACGGAATAGGAGAAACAGTGATAAAATGGTTTGGCGCTACACGCCCAATCGACGTAACAACTTATTAATTTAAATTGGCAGGAGTACTGTCTTTATAGAAATTTTTTTATTATTTTATATTTATGAGAAATTTTTCAAACAAAGCTATAATTGCGGTCTGCGCTATTGGCATATCTTTTACCAGTTTTGCCGGAAATAAAGATCGTACCGGGCAGGCGGGTGCACCTGAATTACTGATAAATCCCTGGGCCCGCTCAACAGGAGTTTTTGGTCTCAACGTATCATCGGTTGGTGGTATTGAAGCAATGAAGGAGAATATCGCTGGTCTTGCACAGGATTCACTGACGGATGTTGGTTTATCGCATGGTATATATCTTAGCGGTACCGGTATTAGCATCAATAACCTGGCAGTAGCCCAAAAAGTAGGGGATGTAGGCGTAATAGGCATTAACGTAATGTCTATGAGTTTTGGTGACATTACTACAACCAATTATAACAATCCACAAGGACAGGGTTCTTACCATCCACAGTTTCTTAATGTAGAATTGGGATTTTCTAAACAATTTTCTACACATATTAATGCAGGCATTGCCGCTACTTATGTTTCTGAACAGATCAGTAACATTAATGCCCTTGGCCTTGCGTTTGAAGGCGGTATACAATATGTGACCGGTAAAAGAGATAATTTCCGTTTCGGAATTACTTTGAGAAATCTTGGTACTAATATGCACTTTTCAGGGAATGGATTTTCTGTAAGCGCGGAGCAGCCACAGAGTTCACCATCCTTTTTTGTGACTGAGAATTATCCTTCTGACAAGTTTGAAATGCCTACTTATCTTAATTTTGGCGGATCTTATGACATATTTTTAGATGAAAATCACCTAAGTTCTAAAAATAGTGTACCAATGCACCGACTTTCTATCATTGCTGATTTTCAGTCGAATTCCTTTAATAATGATTATTTAGGTGCAGGTCTTGAATATGGATTTAAAAACATGTTTATGGTTCGTGCTGCTTACAGGTATGAAAATGGCATAGATAACCCTGCTACTACTACTACCATGTATACCGGGCTTGCTGTTGGCCTTACTGCACAAACCCGGTTTGGTGGTTCGGGCCCGATGTTTGCATTAGATTATTCATTCAGGCCTACTGACCGCCCGGCAAACGGGGTTCATATGATGACATTGCGTTTGACCCGCTGATAATTAAAATTTTGTATTTTTGCATTACAACGCTTCTGATAGACAGAGGCGTTGTATTTTTTTTCTATAGCAACTAAATAAATAAAAAATGTCTGATTTAAACTACCTGACGAAAGAGACTTTGGCGCAAATGAAAGAGGAGTTGAATATGCTCAAAACTTCCGGGCGTGCAGAGATTGCCCGTCAAATAGCTGAAGCAAGAGAAAAGGGTGATCTGAAAGAGAATGCAGAATATGATGCTGCAAAAGAAGCGCAGGGGCATCATGAAGCAAAAATTGCACAATTGCAAACAGCTTTAATGTCGGCCCGTGTACTTGAGGCTAAAGATATTGATATCAGTAAGGTATCTGTTCTCAGTAAAGTATCAGTGACAAACCTGGCCAATAAAAAATCAAAAATATACCAGTTAGTTTCTGAAAAGGAAGCAGATGTGAAAATGGATAAAATATCTGTCAATTCATTGCTGGGACAGGCATTACTGGGAAAGAAGATAGGTGAGGTGGCTGAGTATACAGCCCCTAGTGGTACATTTAAATTTAAGATCGAAAATATTTCCATTTAGTATGGGCAGTATTTTTTCGAAAATAATAGCCGGGGAAATACCTTGTTATAAGATCGCAGAGAATGAACATTTCTTCGCATTTCTAGATATTTTTCCTTTAAGGGAAGGGCATGTTTTGGTAGTGGTTAAAACAGAAGTGGATAAAATATTTGATGTTGATGACCGATTGCTGAGTGAGTGGCTGGTGTTTGCCAAGCCTATAGCAAAGGCGATAGAAAAAGCTTTTTCCTGCAATAGATGTGGGATAAGTGTGATAGGCCTTGAAGTACCTCATGCGCATATGCATCTTGTTCCAATCAATACATCCGATGACCTGAATTTTACTGCACCCAAAATGAAACTTACTGCCGACCAGCTAAAGGGAGTTCAGGAAAAAATATTGAAACATTTATAGTTTGCTTAAAAAATCAAAATTCCCAATTCCGATATTTGAGGAATTGGGAATTTTGATTTTAAACATTTTGTGATGGAATAAGGCTCCAGGCTTGAGGTTTGTCGGCAAACAGTACTTTTGTTTTCCCCCACGTATCCTTAAAAAATGCTGAGAAACGATAATGATCCAGATCGGCTTCTGAGTGCCACATGCTATAGGTGAAAAAAATATTTTCATCTTTGTTGTCCTGCCACAATTCTAAATGGGTGCAGCCGGGAAAATTTCTTATAGTTGCTTTCCGCTCAAGAAAAAGATCTGTAAATTCTTTAACTTGCTCTGCCTTGAAGGTCATCTTTACTATGCGCACTATCATTCGAATACTATTTTTATGTTGTTGTGTTTGCCATCAAGCCGGAGGCCCAAAAGGCTTGCAGCCTTACCGCGGTTTATGCATATTTCAAGGTAGTCGTTGCTGTTAAAACGACATAACTTATAGCCTTCCCGAACATCGTGGTAGCTGTTGCTGATCTCCTCTATCTCTTCCATATCCATAAACTGTATACGGAAAGCTCGTTTATTTTGATATTCTTCAAATTGTTGCCGGGTAATATTGACAACTACATTTTCATAATGGTCAATATGAATTACATCGCATAATATGGTGCCGGATTCAATGGAGGAAGTGTTTTTTTGAACTGATATCTTTAATTGTAAAGATGACAAATTAAGCGCATCGGGTTTTTGGGATTGCAATGCATTGGCAATCGTGCCGGTAGCATTAAGCCAATCAGTGAATGTGTTTTCTTTTTTCAATTCAAAGCATAACCGGGCGTTATAGGTTTCTGCGTTAAGCGCTAAAGGCAATAGGCCATTATCAGGTGCCAAAAAGTAGTGGCCATTATATTCAAATAATGCAAGCCTTGGGTTAGTTTCTGAAAAAAGATCGAATAACAGGATATGGCATGTGCCGCCAGGGAAATTTTTATATGCAGATGAAAGCAGGTATGCTGCCTGCTTTGTATGAAATGGTTTTATATCATGGCTAATATCGAATATATGAAGGCCGGGAGTATGCTGCATCAGAATGCCTTTGGAAATGGCCACCGAAGCGTCCTGAATGCCAAAGTCAGATAATAATGTGATACAAGCCATAACTTACCATACAAAAGTACACAGCAAATGATGTAAAGCTACTTCCGGACAATTATTTTCTCTTTCATCCGTTATCCCTGTAGTTTGTTATTTTTACACCTTAGCTGTTAAGATGCGATTTAAAATATCATATATAGCCCTCATTGCAATAATGGTTTTTACCATTCTAATGGGTGTGTCTTGTAAAAAGATAAGGGTGCAAACCGTAGGCGGCACCTTAAAGTTTTCGGTAGATACGCTTAAGTTCGATACGGTATTCACTGCTGCCGGTAGCTTTACTACCGGGTTGGTGATATACAACCCGCAAAACGAAGAAGTGGTGTTAAGTTCTGTAAAATTACAGGAAGGAGCTAATACCTACTTTCATCTCAATGTAGATGGCTGGCCCGTGAATGGTATTGGCTCTGCTACAAACCTTAAGATAGCGGCACACGATAGCCTATATGTATTTGCTACAGTGGATATTGACCCTAATAATAAACTTACTCCTTTTGTGGTTACTGATTCGTTGGTGGCAACAATGAATGGCAAACAATATTTTATTCCATTTACAGCTTACGGACAGAATGCGCATTACATTGTAGATAGTGCTTTAGCTACAAACGCAACATGGGGGGTAGATGGCTTGCCTTATGTTATTATATGGAACGGAGACACTACAAGGCCAAGGGGATTACAGGTAAACCCCGGAGTTACACTTACATTAGCCAAAGACTGTCATATATACATGCACCAGAATGCAGGCGTGGCAGTTTTCGGGACTTTAATTGCAAATGGAACTCTAACAGATAGTGTGATTTTCCAGGGCGACAGATTGGACAGGTCATACTTTGGATATATGGGGTATCCCGGGGAATGGGGCGGACTATATTTCGGTTCCAAAAGTAATGGAAGTAAACTTACGAATACAATAATCGAAAATTGTGGTAATGGTGCGCTTGGAATTGCTGCTGCTATATGGGTGGATATTGACTCTAACAATCTTAATAGCTTATACTCTTATACTCCTCAATTAACCTTAAATAATTGTACGATACAGAACTCTTATGGCTATGGTATATACAGTTATCATGGCACTGTATATGCATCGGGATGCCTTATAAACACTACAGGCCAGCAGGCGCTGGCGATATTACTGGGGGGCTATGATTCTATAGTAAATTGCACATTTGCTAACTATGGTACTTCGGCTGTGTCACATGCAAATGCAGGCACGGTAGCCGTTCTTGATTATTATTGGGACGGAATTACCGGAGATCCTACTTACTATGCCAACCTCAATGCCATTTTCCATAACTGCATTGTTTATGGTTCATTAGATAGTGAAATGACATGTGATACAAGTGGAAGCCCGGCCAGTACACAAGCCCGCCTTGTAATGGATCATTGCCTGTTGAAGATAGGTCATGTGAGAGAACCATTTATTCAGTTCCCTGGCTGTCTTTTTAATAAAGATCCAATGTTTAAAAATACAGCCACCGGTGATTTTCATTTGAGTTCTGGGTCGCCAGCAAGTGGAGCTGGCTCCTCACCAGCATCTGCTGGAAATCTAGATGGTGTTATTGGTTGGCCAACTGGAATTGATATTGGATGCTATTAGTTATCAATGATTTATTTTCCCATCCACTGCATTGCATTTTTAAACAGCAGGTTTTCCTTTATTTCTTTTGAATAATTCATGCTTTCTATAAGCTTTCCGGGATGGTGCTCGCCAAGCGGGAAAGGATAATCGCTGCCCATGCATATTTTATCATGCCCCATGATGTCAATAACAAAGTCTAATGCTTTTGGGTCATGTACCAATGCGTCTATCCAGAACTTACCGATATAATCGCGTGGGTTTTTCTTGTTGTCGATGGCACAAAGATCAGGGCGCACATTGAAGCCATGCTCAATGCGGCCAATAGTGAGCGGGAAGCTGCCGCCGCCATGTGCGAAGGCTACTCTTAATTTAGGGAATTGTTCAAAAACGCCACCAAAGATCATGGAGCAAATGGCGCGGCTCGTTTCTGCAGGCATGCCTACCAGCCACGGCAGCCAATATTTCTGCATATCATTCTCGCCCATCATTTCCCAGGGATGTACAAATATGCAGCAGCCAAGTTGCTCGGCTGCTGCCCAGAAAGGAATGAAAGATGGGTCACTGAGGTTTTTGGTGTTTATGTTGGAGCCTATTTCCAGGCCGGGCATTTTCAGTTCTTTAACACAGCGCTCCATTTCTTTAATAGCAGTGTCTACATCCTGCATAGGCACTGTGCCAATACCTATGAAGCGGTCCGGGTGATGATCAACGCATTGAGCAATATGGTCGTTGAAAAAACGGGAAGTTTCAAGTGCATGTTCCGGCTTGGCAAAGTAATTGAATAATACAGGTATGGTAGATAAGACCTGCATGCTTACCCCGGCCATATCCATTTCTTTGGTACGCACATTAGAATCCCAGCAGTTTTGCTCTATTTCCCGGAATACCTTATCGCCCTTTATCATGCGGGCGCAGCAAGGTTTATGATGCTCCAGCCTGATGAACTCGCCGTACCCGAACTTCTGAAACCAGTTGGGTATATGCTCCGGCATTATATGGGTGTGTATGTCTATTTTCAAAGTCAAAAATTAAAAGTCAAAAACAAAAAGTGTTATACTATACTCAGCCAATTGCCTGCTCCAAATCATTCAAAATATCCTCCACATTCTCTATCCCCACGCTCATTCTTATCAGTCCATCTGTGATGCCAAATGCCAGTCTTTTTTCACGTGCCACGCCAAGATGGGTGGTGGAGGCTGCATGAGATACCAGCGTATCACAGGTGCCAAGAGATACTGCATTGGTGCAAACTTTAAGTTTGTTGATAAAGTTAACTCCGGCATCAAAACCGCCCTTCAATTCAAAGCTGAGCATAGCGCCGGCGTGTTTCATTTGTTTCAGGCACATGGCATGATCGGGGTGGCTGGTTA
Source organism: uncultured Bacteroidota bacterium (assembly GCA_903882965.1). Lineage (GTDB taxonomy): Bacteria > Bacteroidota > Bacteroidia > Chitinophagales > Chitinophagaceae > Nemorincola. The sequence goes on along the minus strand of CAIRZD010000261.1, from coordinate 9,471 downwards.
GGCCTAAGTAATTCACTTTTACCACACCTGCATTGCTTTCAAGATATTCAGCCACCTTTTGCGCATTGGCACAATGGCGCTCCATGCGTAGCCCAAATGTGCGCAGTCCGTTAGTGAGCAGAAATGCCTCGAAGGCATTGCTATTGCCCCCCAATAAGCGGTGCATTTTGGTAACGCTGCTGTTCATTTTCTCAATGTCCCTGCCTATCATTATGCCGCCTATCAAAGTGCCATGACCGTTGAGGAATTTTGTGGTAGAGTGCATTACATAATCTACATCATACCTGAATGGCTGCTGCAGGTATGGTGTGGCGAATGTGTTATCAACGCAAATGATAAGACCATACTTTTTCCCCAATGCTGATAATGCTTCAATATCCACGCATTGCAGTGTGGGATTTGCCGGGGTTTCTATATGCATCAGGCTTATGCTCTTATCCGCTTTAAGCGCATCCTCTACTTTATTAAGATCATGGAAGTCAATGATCACGGGTTCTATGCCAAGCCCAGGTAATATCTTCTCTACCAGCTCATGTGTGCCGCCATAAAGAGAATAATGTGTAATGATCTTCTGGCCTGCTTTGATATTACTAAGCAGCATAGTGCATATAGCCGACATGCCGGATGAATGCAGCAGGGCTTTTAATTGTAATTGATCGCCATCTTTATCTTTGAGGCCATAAGCCTCCATTAAGGCTATTTTTTCTTCGGCTTCGGTAATGGTGGGGTTTCCCCAGCGGCCATATATATACCCTTCCTCCTCGCCTTTAAATACGGCGATGGCCTGCTCTGCACTATCAAATGTGTAAGTGCTTGAAGCATATATAGGCGTGAGATGCGCCCGGTTGCTTTCGGGGGTATGCCCGCCACGGATACAAAGTGTATCAAAACCAAAATATTTATTTTTATCAGCCATTTTATACTTTAATTTAGCATAAAGATAGATACCATGAAGGAATTATTACTGCAATATGCCCAATATAATGTGTGGGCGAATAAATTAATTATAGACACGCTGCTGAAACTTGAAGATGGTGCTGTAAATAAGGGAATTATAAGCAGTTTCCCGTCTGTGTACACAACAGTTTGCCATACATGGAGTGCAGAGTATATCTGGTTGCAACGCCTGCAGCTTGTAGAACATCCTGTATGGATACAAGGTGAGTTTGACGGTTCTTTTGAAGAAGCAGTGAGCCAGTGGGCGAAAGTATCTGCATCATTGGTGCAGTTTGTAGAGAAACAATATGATGACCGGGCATTTGAGCATGTATTGCAGTTTTACGACCGGCAGAAGATATCGCACAAGGCGCCGGTGTTCCAGGTATTGAACCATGTTTTCAACCACTCCACTCAACACCGTGGCCAACTCATCACTATGCTGCGCCAATTAGGCGTAACAAAGATCCCGCAAACTGATTTTATAGCATTTGCGAGGTTGAAGTAATATTATCCCCGATTATGGTTTTATTAGCGGGTGGTAATCGCCTTTTGCGCCGATCGGCGTAGCCACACGAATATCATGTACGGTTTGAATGCTCACGGACGCTTCATCCAGGCCAAAACCTTTTCCTTTTAATATTTCTTCATAACTACGTGTATGCAGCTCTCCAAACCCCTCGCTAAATTCTATTTCATTCCCATCAACTGTAATATTCCGAAAGGTTCTTTTGTTTTGTTTTTTAGCATCATCAGGCAGATATTCAGGATTAATACTCAGGAACCACCGTACCCTGGCTTTCTTGAGCCGTAAAAAACCTGCGGCCCTATCAGGTTCTGAAACATGGACAATGCTTTCCTGTACCGCCCCGAATATCCATGTAAGCATATCGAAAAAGTGGATGCCGATATTAGTGGCAATACCACCCGATTTATCTCTTTCCCCTTTCCAGCTATTGAAGTACCAGTTTCCACGGGAGGTCAGGTAAGTAAGGTCTATATCATGTATCTTGTTTTCATCGTCTTGTCTTATTTTTTCTTTCAGTGCAGCAATACTCGGGTGCAGGCGCAGTTGCAGGATATTAAACACCCTATTGCCGGTTTCATTTTCTATCTGTTTAAGTGGCTCTACATTCCACGGATTTAAAACAAGTGGTTTCTCACAAATAGCATCTGCATGATTGCGCAGTGCGAAGCGGATATGGGAGTCATGCAGGTAATTAGGGGTGCAAATACTAACGTAATCTATTTTTGTACCTTTTCTTTTCAGCTTATCTATATGACGGTCAAAACGCTCAAATTCTGTAAAGAAATGTGTGCCGGGAAAGTAGCTATCTAAAATACCCACGCTGTCAAACTTATCCAGGGCGGCAAGCAGGTCGTTCTGTGTATCCCGTATCGCCATTAAATGCCTGGGTGCAATATAACCGCCAACTCCTATTAACGCGAAATTTTTCATTATGTATGTGATGTTGTAAATTATTGTTTTTTCAAAAGGGTTTCTATGTGCCTGCCAAAATCAACAGCGATCTCTGACCTAGTCGGAACTTTTCTAAAATTAGGCATTATTTGATATTGCTGTTCATCGGCAGCTAACTTTTTCACCCATACCAATGCATCGTCAACGGATTGGCAGACTTTTCCGGCATCATATTTTTTAAATAATTCCTCGTAGCTCGTATTTCCGTTTTTAGACAATGCTAGAATTGGCCTGCCTGTGTAGGCATATTGGTATGTTTTGGTCATAATTAATGGCATATCCCGAAAGAAGCCACCATCAAAGATCAGCAGCAAATGCGCGCTCCTCATTTCTTTCCATATGGCAGCAGGCGACACCCACTCATGCACCACTATAATAGAATCTAAGCCTAAACTGGCAGACATGTTTTTCAGATAGCTTACATCATCAATGTAGAAATGACATTTTACAGGTTTGGATAATTTTTCTGCAGATAGTTTTTGTAACAGGTCTAATAGCATGTTTAATCCCGGGTTGCCGGCATATATTTTTCCTGCATACAGCATTCTGAATTCATCCTGTACCAGGTGTCCATCCTCCCAGCCAGGTTCTATATAAGCGCTATGGGATGTAAGGTGAACAGGTATTTTTAAATACTGTTCAAATTTGACCTTCATAGGTTGCTGGGGCACACTAAGCAGGATAGTGTTACTCAAAAGCCTGATCTCATATTTGCGGATGATATTTCTTTGCTTATCGGTAAATCGCTCAGCTTCGTGGTGCTCACTCCAAAGGTCCCTGAAATCAACAACCATAGGGGTATGCAGTTTTTTAGAAAGTACCATGGCTGTTTGTAGCAGGTATTCGTCGCCGTGCCCTACGCAGGCAAAGATAAAATCATATCGTTTGCTATTGATAGATGATAGTGCGGATAAGTGCTTGCCCCATTGTTCCGCCTTTACCATTTCATCGGGCATCATCAATCCATTTGATGATAACGAAGTCCTTAAACGATGTACGATACGATTTGCAACCAATGAAATAAGACCTGCAAACTGCTTTTTAGCAAGCCGTGCTTTAAGTGTTGTGGAGAATAATTCTCCCGGTTCCATCATTAAAGATGGAGGGGTGGATTCATTGATAATATTTACTTTTAATCCTTTTCCCTCAGGCCAGATACCCCGCCATTTCGTATCTTTTGTGTGAACGACATCAATATCCCAATTTAGTTTTTCGGCCCATGTGCCGGCAATTGAATCGGCCCGTTCGCAGGAAACGGGGGACAGGCCTTCTTTATTTAAATGCGCATGCGTTAACGCTAAAACTTTCATTTAGGACTTAATTGGTTTTTATATAAATAAAAACGGCTGTAACCGGGAATGTTTCAGATCAGGATACATGTAAAAGTAATTATTTACCTCACCCCCACAAAGATATATTGTAAAAGACTATTACTATGAAGCGCAGGGATCATTAAGCAATTTCAGTCTTTTTAAATTTGTGTACTTTTACTACATGATTGTTGCTATTCATCAACCAAATTATTTGCCATGGCTGGGATTTTTTAATAAAATGGCTGCATGTGACACATTTGTTATTCTTGACAATGTGCAGCATTCCAAAAGCAGTATCACCAATAGGAATAATATAAAGACATCGCAGGGAGAAGTTAAATTAACCATTCCCATAAAAAATAAAGAAAAGCCGATCAATACTTTATTAATTGATGAGCCTGCAAAAAATCTATTAAAGCACTGGAGGGTAATTGAGAGCAATTATTCGAAAGCAGACCATTGGAAAACATATGCTGAAGCTCTTGGCAATATTTATAAAACGCCTTATAATCTATTAGCTGATCTGAATATTGATATAATCACTTACCTGAAAAATGTGCTGGAGATCAATTGTAAGCTGGTAATAGCATCTGACCTGCAAAATATTGATGGGGTGGGTAGTGACAGGAATTTATCTATATGCATGGCATTAAATGCATCCAGTTATTTATCAGGGAATGGAGCAAAGGTATATAATGATGAGGAGTCATTTTCGCAGGCAGGTATAAGGTTGGTGTATAATAACTATAGTTATAAACCATATAAACAGCTATGGGGCGAATTTATTCCTAACCTTGCTGCGATAGATGCTTTATTTAATATTGGCCCCGAAACAAAGAACTTAATACAATAAAATGATTCGAGTGAAATGGAGATCGAGATAAACATTGTACCACTTACTAAGGATATAATTACCTGCAACTTAGCGGTTTTTACAGAAATGTCGAGCCAGCTTATTGGGGATTACTGGACCCTTGACCATTACTTAGCTGAGCTGGATAGAAAGTGGGATCTGAGCTCTGTGGTATATGCAGATAATAAGTTGTGTGGATTCATTATAGTTTCAGAAAAAGAAGATTCTCTGCATGTGAACAGGATCGTAGTTGCGAAAGAATTTAAAAGGCACAGTATAGGAAAGTTGTTGATTGAGAAGGCTATACGGGATACCCGGGAGCTGAATAAAAGCGGATTGACTCTCAAGGTAGATGCAGTGAATAACGGCGCAATTAATTTTTATAAAAAATTTAATTTTGAACAAACCGGAACCCAGGGTGAGTTGCTTTTAATGAAATTAAAACTGCCTGAATGATCATTCAGCAGGTAGTAGCTATTGATACTTGCTTAGCCGGATTTTATTTTACCGCCATATTTAAGTACTTTTAATCGAACCGGAATATTTACATAAATAATTTATTTTCCCCGATGTGCGGAATTCTTGCAATAATTAATAATACAAAATTACTGGCTTCAAAAAACCTCACATCTGCGGCTTCAGTAATCCGGCATCGTGGCCCAGATGATGAAGGTTTTCTTACATGGGTGCCCGGAGAAGAGCCTGAAATATGGACAGGAGATGATACCGCAGCATCTACAAGAAACCATTGGAAGTATAATGACCTGCCAGCTGACAAATTGTTTAAAGTAGGTTTTGGGCATAGGAGGCTATCTATCCTGGATCTTTCTCCTATGGGATACCAACCAATGTTATATCCCAAGGCAGGGCTTGCGATATCTTTTAACGGAGAGGTATATAATTACCTGGAAATAAAAGAGGAACTACTGAAACTTGGGCATCAATTTGTGAGCACATCTGATACTGAAGTGATATTGCATGCATGGGAAGAATGGGGGGCGGAATGCCTGCAGGATTTTAACGGGATGTTTTCTTTTGTGATCCTGGACTACCATGAAAAGAAATTGTATGCGGTAAGGGACAGGTTTGGAGTAAAGCCGCTGTATTATTATAAAGGTGCAAATGCCATATACCTGGCCTCAGAGATAAAGCAGATAAGGACCTCGCCGGATTATAAATTTGAACTGAATGAGCCTCTTTCCAGGCAGTTTCTTGCTACCGGGGTTACAGACCATACAGAGGATACATTTGATACGAATATAAAGCAATTACCCGGCGGGCATTATTTAACTATAGATCTTTCTCTTAGCTCCAGCGAATATGAGATCACAAAATGGTATACATTATCGCCGAAGAAATGGACCGGCAGTTTTGACAGTGCCGCTGAAAAATTTAAACAGATACTTACTGATGCGGTGGCATTAAGATTAAGATCTGATGTAAAAGTGGGCTCCTGTTTGTCGGGGGGGCTTGACTCTTCAAGTATAGTATGCCTTGCTGCAGAGCTTTTGAAAGCAAAAGGAGATTTTGTGGGGCAGGAAACAATGACTGCATGCTATGATATCGCAAAGTATGATGAGTGGGGCTTTGCTCAGGAAGTAATAAAACAAACATCGGCGCATGCGCACCGTACATTTCCATCGTTTGCACAATTAGAAAATGAGCTTGATGCTTTTTTCAAACACCAGGATGAGCCCGTGGGCGGCACTTCTGTTTTCAGCCAGTGGGCAGTGTTTAAAGCTACCCATGAAGCAGGACTGAAGGTGATGATAGACGGGCAGGGTGCAGATGAGCAACTGGCAGGCTATGGCGGCAATGACCTTCCGTTTTATTCAGGGTTGCTGCAAAAATTTCAGTTAGGTTCTTTATTTGATGAAGCGCAGTCGTATAAAAAAGAGAAAGGCAACTGGCCATATGGCTTTTTACTTGGAGCTTTGCAACTGAATGCAGGCAAGCGTTTCCAGGGACTTTTACCGCAACGATTAAGGATAAAAGAAACGGAGACCGTAGACTGGTTGAGGGGTACTGAACCGGGGAACATACATAAAAACGTGGCGCGGAATTTACAAGGGAATTTATTGAGGCAGATTTATGAAGCGCCGTTGCCAGCTTTTTTGAGATATGAGGACCGTAACTCAATGGCATGGAGCGTGGAATCAAGAACGCCATTTATGGATTACCGGCTAGTGGAATTTACCCTAGGGCTACCTGAGCGCTATGTGTACCGGAGCGGAGTGAGGAAAGCTGTATTGCGTAAGGCAATGCATGGCGTAATTCCGGAGGCGATAGAGAACAGAAAGGATAAGATGGGCTTTGTGACACCGGAGGAGATATGGCTGAAGGGTGAAGGCAAAGAATGGTTTTTGAATGCGATAGATTATACCTGCAAGGAGTTTAAAAACATGATCAATGAAGACCTGCTTAAAAAGCATGTGGACGACATAATGAGTGGCAGGGAAGAATTTTCATTTGTGCCGTGGCGAGTGGCCGCATTCGGGATATGGCATAGGAATATAAGTGGCGGATAGATAGAGCTAACTTCCGGGTTTCATTTTTTCAATATAGTTATTAATAGAGGTGATCTCGTCATCAAGCAGATGGTGTATGTATTCGTTTGTTTTTGATAATTGTGACTGCATTATTTCTTCACGGGTCATGGGGTTTTCGTTCCACCAGATGGGGTGAATGAGTAGCTGGCTTTTGGGTGTTTGCTTTAAAAATTCTGTGATATCAGCATGACGAAACATGCGCCTGCTATCACTTACGTATACAATATCACTGATGTACTGAGGGCTGTATGCGTTGACATAGGCGGGGAACTCCTGCCTGATTGGGGATTTGGCGGGCTTGTGCTGAGCGATAATTTTTATGGGTATGCCGCTAACATCCTGTAATGCATTGGCCAATGTTTCTACACGGTGCTGCCTTTGTGCTTCGGAGAGGTACTCAAAGCTGGTGCAATCATAGTGGAGGCCGCATTCGTGGCCGAGGGCAGCGATCTTTTTTATATAGGCAACTCCTTCTTCAGATAGCGGATTGTAGTAGGGTGCGGTGAGGAGGAAAAAAAATGTGGATGTGACCCCGGCGGTGGTATCGAGGTGGGCCATATCGAGGGCCTTTTCTAATGAGAAATCAATGTCGTGACGCAATATTACGTATGCCTCATCAGTGGCTTTGAGATCACGGAAGCTGCATATTTTTTTGCCGGAGGCTTTAATATCTGCAAGTAAAGTGAGGTAACTATTGTGGGTGAAATTGATCATTATTGTGCGGTTAGTTTTGGGAATTATTGCTGTGGGACAAATTTATGTTTTTAAAAAATAAATGATAAGGCTATTATGCTGTGTGAATTTTTAGTTAGGTGTTTGCGTTGTTATGCTAAATGTTTTTATTAATATGACGGGTTGCAAAAAAATCTGGTGTGGATATTATGTGGATATTAAAATGTTTTGTTATTAATTTATAATAATATAAATGTGTAAAAACCTCTCCCCGGCCCTCTCCCTTTCGGTATGCTCAGGGCAGGCTGCGGGGAGGGTGAGGTCGAATGAGCGCTGGGAGAAAGAATTTGGTTGCTTTCATTTTGAGTTCTATTATGGAGTAAAGGTAGCTAGATGGGGAAGTATTGACAGGAGAGTGTATACACCTATTTTTGCTCACAATTTTCCGGATTGGCGGTGCATATTTTCGCCATGTATCGTGAAAGGGGGGGACTAGTGGAGATAGTGCTTTGGTGTTAGGATGGAAATCGGAGTACGACAGAATATTTATTATCATTACAGTTCATCGTTCTTTGAGGCTTTAAATGAGCAGGCAAAAAAATTGCAAAAAAAGGGAGTAAACTGGATTGATTTGGCTGAATTAGATAACTACAATTCAATTTATTGCTCATTCTCCAATTCTTTCACAATAATTTGAAAACAAAACTCTATGATAAAATCCGTTTTAAAGGCTCTGCTTTTTATATTTATTGGAGGTTTTATTATTGTATTTGGATACTTGATGTTTTTTTTCTTTTGCGCTGGTGCTTTTGATAAAGACTATACGCCAAAAGAACTTGCTGAAAACTTTAATAAAAAGGAAAAAAATATTTACATATTGAAACATTATTTTAATAGTATAGTGCCTGAAAATAAAGGTGTGGTTGTAGAGTTTGAGGGAAACAATAAACTTTCACGCTTCGGCATTTATGGTAATTCTGGTAGTCAAGAGTTTTTTGTATGGGACCTAAAAATTAATACCTCAAAAATGGACTCAATCTTATTAACTCTTGGATGGTCTCAACAAACATTAAAATTATTAAAGGAAAAACTTGATAACGCTAATTGTATTGGGATTGAAAGTGGAGAACCTACAAAAATTGGTTTCAAAAGGAGCGGTATGGGTATGTATTTTTTCAATGTATTTGACGCACCACTATCAGACAGCATTAGAAAAATATATAAAGACGACACATGTGCCTATATTATAGTAAATGATAAACTCATATTAGAATATGGTGGTGGAGCATTCGGTTCTACTTCGTCCCTATATTGATGCTGATAATCAATGATATACAAATTCAGTCGCTCTATTCTATCGCTATATTGTTTCACACTTGTTTTACACTTATCTTTGGTGAAAATCAGTTGAAACATGGCAATTTCATTTACTCCGTGTCTTAAAAAGAAGTTCAAAACAGACAAATACGGTATCATAAATATACGCATAACGAACAATCGGAAATCAACTTATATTTCTTTAAAAGAGAAATTACACGAACGGTTCTGGAATGAAAATTCGCATGAGTTAAGTGTATGTAGTCAAACTAAAGTGGACTTTTTGTTAGATAGTGTTTCTTGATTTTACGAAGTTAAATTAAAAGTTTTTAGTTTTCAAGTGATAGGGGC
>CAIRZD010000260.1 GCA_903882965.1 uncultured Bacteroidota bacterium | reverse complement strand
GAATTTGGGTTTGATATCTTACAAACGGCACGGGGTAATTATGCATCAGAAAAGTATCATGATTTTATTGGGTTCAAAATATCTGAGCCGTTGCTGGGGAAAGCTTTTCTGAAAACTTATGGACTTAACATCAATGATGTTTTCGGTGACCTGCCTCTTGCCACTTCCACTTTCAGATGGATAATCAAAGATCTGTTTCCGGTTATAACGAGGGCCGCATGGGCTTCTAAAAAAAGCGAGATCATAAAATCAAACCCCGGTATCACACGGCGCAAATTTGCATACAAAATGCGTAATGCAAATTACTATCACGAATACGGAAAAAAGCATGCAAAGCCAGGATTCTTCCCATCGGTATTGGCAGGCCTTATTAAAGTGCTGCCTAAAGCAGGCCCGCTAAAAGACCTTAAAATAAAAATACCCAGTGCCGAAGCCGAGAAAATATTCATTCAAAGTTTTGATTCTGTGCAGGTGCATTATACGCTTACTTTAAAAACAATGCCTGCTAAAAATACATGTTTCACAAATATTGATTTTGATACCGGAAAGGATACCAGCCCCGGCGAATATACTCTTGCAGACAAAACCTATGCAGACCTGCTATTAAAACTAAAGGACGATAATTATAAAAAAGTGGATAAGGAACTAAAGCAAAACATCATTAAGTTTTACGGTGCCTGCAATGAACGAATTGCCGCAATAGAAGGAGTAGATACATGGACAAAAATATCAGACGCTATAGATACGCTTAAAACATTACAGCCAAATGAATGAAATTAACCTGTTGTTATGAATAAAAGATTTGGAACGAACTATATAATATTACTGCTGGTTTTTTTCCCGTTTTTAACCGAGTGTAAGACACCCGCGGCGCCGAAACAGAAAGATGTAATAAAAATAATGAGCTACAATGTGCTCAAATACGGAGATGGCTGCCAGGGAACAGCAAATGAAATGCATGCGTATCTTAAAACGATAATTAATTACACAGATCCTGATATACTGGGGTTGGTAAAGGTAGAAGCGATACCAACCGGCCCAAATGCAAAGGGTAAAGCACCTATAGCTTTTGAGGATTCTATACTGGCACATGCCCTCAATGCCGCACGTGCAGATAAGTATGCTGTATGCCCGTTTAGTAATGCAGCAAGAGACAATAACCAGACGCTGCTATTTTACAATAAACATAAATTCGGTTTCTCATCATTCGTTACGCTAGTTTCAGATATTACGGACATTAACATGTACAAACTTTACTACCTGGGGTCTAATCTCCCCAACATACATGATACTGTATTTGTATATATTGTTTTAGTTCATACTGACTCCGGAGATGAATCTGATATGCGGGACAGGCAAATGACTGAATTGATGAATGCTTTAAGAAAGCGGTTTGCAACATTGCCCAATATCATTGTGATGGGTGATTTCAACCTGAGAAAAACAAATGAGCCCGGCTACCAGGCACTCACTAATAATGCAGAGAAGAATTATTGCTTTATTGATCCGCCATTTTTGATAGATAAAAAAGTGTCTTATCCCGGTAATTGGGACAAGCACCCCGAACGGTTTTCTGTTTTTTTAACAACATCAACACGCAGGAAAGATAAAGAGCCCAATAACTGCGGTACAGGCGGCGCAGCTAAAGGATGGTATGACCACATTTTGCTGTCGCCTTCTATAACGAGCAACACAAATTTTTATCACTATATAGCCGGCTCCTATCATACAATAGGCAATGACGGCAAACGCATAGATGCATCGGTAAATGATATGCCAAACAAAGCTGCACCGGTAGCAGTATTGAATGCATTATACCAAATGTCGAATAAATATCCGGTAATGCTGGAGCTGGGTATTAATGACTGAAAAAGAATTGTTTTGGAAATTATAATACCTCTGATAGGTTGCGATGAGATTTGGATCAAATAACCTCTTTTGTGCTAATTATTTAGACATTTCTTTCACTGATATGCTTTCGCGGCACAAATTTATATAGGTTAATAAAGGATGCCTATGCCAATGAAATATATGTTAAAATATCTGTCAACAAGATCTGTTTATGTATTGATCGTGATAGCTTTTTTCGCCTGTAGCCGCAGGCAAAAAGAATATAAAAGCCCGGATAATTACAATCTAAACAGGCCGTATATCATTAAACTGCCTGCTGAGCTTGATGATATATCAGGTATAGCTTATTATGGCAAAGACAATAGCTTGTTTGCGGAAAGTGACCAGAAAGGGTGTTTGTATAAAATATACCTAAACAAGCCGACAGATATCAGGAAATGGAAATTTGGACATAAACGTGCTTACGAGGATATTGTATTACATGACAGCACTTTCTACATCCTTAATAATAATGGAGATATCATTTCTTTAAGTTTTTTGAATGACTCTCTTATACCGCATGAATTCACATTTCCGGAAAGTGGTAAAAACGAGTTTGAATCGTTGTACTACGATGATAAATTACAAAAGCTGGTATTGTTGTGCAAAGATTGTGACGCTGATAAGAGTGCCACAGTAAGTACTTATTCATTCGACCTGCAACAATTTATTTATACCCGCTCACTGACAATAGATGTTAAAAATGTAATTGAAACAAATGGCCCCATCTCTACCAAATTCAAGCCGGCGTCAGCTTCTATAAATCCTGCAACCGGGGAGCTGTATATATTATCATCTGTCAATAAACTATTGGTAGTTGCAGACAGGAATGGTGCAGTGAAGGAGATATACCATCTTGACCCATCTATATTTAACCAACCGGAAGGTATAGCATTTACCCCCAGCGGCAGCCTTTTCATTTCGAATGAGGCAGATGAAACTCATTCGGCCTCAATATTGTTTTATCAGTTCAAAAAAAATGGATAACAAATGAAATGGATAGTTACAATATTGTTGTTGTTTCCCCTACAAAATATTTTTGCCCAGAATACTCATACACCGACCGATGACAGCATTGACAAACGCATTGTGATCATTGGTGACGCAGGATCGCTTATAAACGGGAAAGCCACAGTAATAGATGCCGCAAGAAAAACTGTGCAGATGGATAAAAACACGATCGTACTTTTTGTAGGTGATAATTTATATAGTGATGGCCTTCCTGATGAGGAAGATCCGGGCTTTAAAGAAGCAGCGGGTGTATTGGATTCGCAAGCTTCCCTGGTAAAAGGCACAGCTGCCCATGCTTATTTTATGCCGGGAAATCATGACTGGGACAATAGCAAGCCTGATGGTTATGACGCTATACTCAGACAAGGGGCATATGTGAATCGGATGAGCCCGGATAACGTAAAATTTTATCCTGAAGGCGGATGCCCCGGCCCTGAAGAAATACCGCTTGGCGATGATGCCGTATTGATCATAATGGATAGCCAATGGTGGCTGGAACATGGAGAAAAGCCCGGGATTGAATCTGATTGCGAATACAAAACACAAGATGAAGTGCTTGCGGGGTTAAAAGATATTTTAGAGCACAATGCGCATAAACTAATTCTGTTTGCCTGCCACCATCCGTTTAAAAGCACCGGCGTTCATAGCGGCTATTTCGGCATCAAACAACACATTTTTCCGTTTACCGACCTGAATAAATATCTCTATATTCCATTACCTGTAATTGGATCTATCTATCCTATAAGCAGAAGTGTATTTGGCAGCCCCCAGGATATGAAATTTCCGGCCTATGCAAATATGATCAATGAAGTGGAAAGTGTGCTTAAATCACATCCCTATGTAGTGCATATAGCAGGCCATGACCATAGCCTGCAGTTAATGAATGATAGTAATTCGCATTACCTGGTAAGCGGTGGCGGATGCAAATCGCAACGTGTGGGACGTGGCAAAAAAACAAAATTTTCTGCTTCGTCAATGGGCTTTGCTGTGCTGGATATAATGAAGGACAAAAGTGTGCAGGTTACTTTTTATGAAGTACACAAAAATACAGACACAATTACAAAAGCATATTCGGCTACTATACTCAATTTCTCAAAATTCCCTGAACTGGCTAAAGATACAGCCACTGTACATGAGATGGTATACAAGGATAGTGCAACCATGGCTGCAAACAAAGATTACGCAGACGTTTCCGGCTTTAAGAGATTGATGCTGGGAAATAACTACAGGAAAGAGTGGGCTACCCCGGTAACGCTAAAAGTATTTGATGTCACTAAGGAGCATGGTGGATTAAAGATCGAAGGGCTGGGCGGCGGTAAACAAACCCATTCGCTGCACCTGAAAGATACTGCCGGTGTAAAATGGACATTACGCTCTCTAAACAAAGACCCGCAAAAAGCAATTCCGGAAAATTTCAGAAATACCGCGGCTGCAGATGTGATACAGGATATGATATCGGCAGCTAATCCATACGGTGCGCTGCCTGTGCCGGTATTAGCATCGGCGCTTGGGATAGTACACGCTACCCCTCAATATTTTATTGTGCCTGATGATCATTCATTGCATGAGTACCGGCCTGTATTCGCTAACACTATGTGTATGCTTGAAGAACAGGACCCTACATTGGACGGAAGTAAAGGGAAAAGCACAAGCAAGGTATTTAATAAGCTTAGGGATAATGATGATCATAAGGTTGACCAGCGTACGTTCCTAAAAGCCCGTATGCTTGATTTTCTGATAGCAGATTATGACAGGCATGAGAACCAGTGGAAGTGGGGGAGCATTGATACCGGCAGGCAGAAGATATACTATCCTATTCCACATGATCGGGACCAGGCACTTTTTTATTCAGATGGATTGGTAATGAAGTGGGCTACTTTTCGTCGCCTGCCATTTTTGAAAGGGTTTAGATCGGGTATTCCCCGTGTAACATGGTTAGGATATGTAGGCCGGTATATGGATAGAACATACCTTAATGAGCTTGATGCCAGCGAATGGCAGGCAACTTTAGCTGAATTTAAAAGTGAGCTTACTGATTCGGTCATATATGCATCGATAAAAACACTGCCCCCTGAAATAGCAAAACTGGATAGTAGCAGCATCACCGGCAAGTTAAAAAGCAGGAGAGACCTGATACCCGAAAAAGGAATGGTCTATTATAAATTCTTATCTAAAAGAGTGAATATTTTAGGCAGTAATAAAAATGAATATTTCCATGTGAGCCAATCAGGGGATGATCTAATGGTGAATGTATATGCGCGCAAAAAAAAGGGCGATACGAGCATGCTTATGTATTCGCGGCTTTTTGACCCCAAGGTTACGAAGGAAATTAGAATGTACGGTTTTAATGGTGACGATCTTTTCCGGGTTGATGATAATGTTGTTTCTAAAATTAAGATCAGGATCATAGGCGCCCCCGGTAATGATACATTTGATATCAAGGGGCGGGTAAGGAACTATATATACGACCTGAATACGGAAGACAATGCAGTGCTGGCTGACAATAAAACACGGTACAGGATGTCATCAAACCCGGAGGTAAATAACTATAACGAAAAAGAAAAAAATTATACAGAGTGGCGATTCCCTCACATAGAACTGGGATATAATGCCGAAGACGGGCCACTGGGTGGGGTAGGGATACGTGAAAGAACATTCAATTTCAGAAAAGAACCTTATTCTACTGACCAAAGATTGTCGACACTGTTTGCCATCAGCGATAACGCTTACCAGATAAAATATGCCGGGATCTTCAATGACATTTTTCACAAAACAGACATTGCGGCAAATGGAGAATTTATTAACCCAACCCTTAATAATTTCTTTGGTTTTGGAAATAACACAAAGAAAATGCAGGGTACTGACATTCATTACTACCGGGTGCGGTTTACAGATCTTGATGGCAGTGTATTGTTGAGAAAGCGATATTTTCAAAATTTGCTTAGCATTGGAATTGGGCCGGCTTTCTATTATTACAATGACAGGTACCAAAACCAAAACAAAAAAGAAGCCGGTCCTGTAATGATCCATCCATCGATTGTGGGCCTTGATTCAGCTACCGTTTACAGTGAGAAATCTTATGCAGGAGGTAAAATATCACTTAACATCAATAATCTCAACGCCGAATTATTTCCAACACGAGGCATAGACTGGAAAACGGATTTTACCACTATGGATGGATTAAATACAAACAGCAATGCAATAACAAAATTAGAATCAAATATGGCTGTGTATGCAAGCCTGACTGATCCGGCTAATGTGGTGGCTGTATTCCATTTGGGTGGCGGGCATATATTCAGTAACCACTATGAATATTTCCAGGCACTGACATTGGGGGACGATAGTTATTTGCGCGGGTTTCTTAAAAACAGGTTTGCCGGATCCTCGGATGCTTATGCTGATATAGAGCTGAGAGTGAAACTTTGCGATGTAAGATCTTATGTAATGCCCGGCGCTTTGGGAGTAGTGGGTTTTAATGATGTGGGCCGTGTGTGGGTAAAAGGTGAATATTCAAAAACATGGCATGATGGATTTGGTACAGGCCTTTACTATACTCCTTTTAATATGATGATAGTTTCTACGACCATCGCATTTTCAGATGAAAGTACGTTGTTCAATTTTACTATAGGAGCAAAGATCAATTTAATTTTCTAAAAGATGGGACTATGAGTGATAATATTTATAAACGTATTGCAAACCATGTTGTTCAGCTTTTTGAAGAACATCCTCACCCAAACCTGATATACCATACTCTTGGGCATACGAAGACTGTTGTGGAAAGAGCCCAGGAAATTGCCGCGCATTATGAACTCAGTGAAAAGGATACATTGACTATTTATGTAGCAGCATGGTTTCATGATGTAGGGCACCTTTTTACGGATATTGAAAAGCATGAAGAAAAAAGTGTGGAGAAAATGCGTGAGTACATGCGGAAAGAGGCAACGGTTGATGAGTCGCTCATAAATAATGCTGCCGGCTGCATCATGGCTACAAAGGCACCTCAAAGCCCTAAAAACCTTATGGAAGAAATATTGTGCGATGCAGATAGTTATCATTTTGGTACAAAAGATTTCAAGAGCACAAACAAGCAGGTAAAAAAAGAACTTGCGCTGCGTGGATATGGCATGCTGCTGCAAGGCTGGCGGACTAAAAACCTGGAAATGCTTGAAAAGCATGTATTCTTTACCTCTTACTGTAAAATATTGCTTGATGCGGGAAAACGTAAAAATATAGAATGGATAAAAAGAAAATCAGAACAAATAATCGAAGACAATACTCATAAAAGTTTATTCAGCTCGGAGGAAGATGGAGGTAAAGATAAAAAAGACAGTGGCAATCTGCTGGCGCGTGGTATACAAACTGTTTTGCGCCTGACATCTGCAAACCATTTTCATCTCAGTGAAATGGCAGACAGGAAGGCCAACATCCTGATATCCGTTAATTCTATTATTATCGGTGTCATTTTATCTGTATTAATAGATAAACTATCAGATACTCCATATCTCACCATCCCGGTTATTATTTTTATGGCATCATGCCTCACTACCATCATTATTGCGATCTTGTCAACACGGCCTAAAATTACAGAAGGCATATTCAGTAAAGAAGATGTCATAAATAAAAAAACAAACCTTTTATTCTTTGGCAATATTTATAAATCTTCTTTAGAAGAGTACCAGTGGGCAATGTCCACTTTAATGAAAGATACCGAATACCTCTATAGTGTGATGGTTAAAGATATTTACCAGATTGGTGTGGTACTTGGAAGAAAGTATAAATTGATACGCCTGGCATATACTGTATTTATGGTTGGTCTTATAGTTTCTGTGCTGGCATTTTTTGTTGCGGAGCTTTTAAACTATGGTCATTCAGCCAATACTACGACCATTACAAATGCGTCAGGCAGTCCACTTTAATTTGATAAGCTATGTATTATAACAGGGATTTGAGTTGGCTTGAATTTAACTACCGGGTGCTAATGGAAGCTGCATGTGAAAAGGTACCGTTATTTGACCGGATCAAATTCTTATCTATATTTTCTTCTAATCTCGATGAGTTTTTTAGTATCCGTTATCCCGTAATATTAGCCATATCAAACCTTAAAGAAAAGACGCAGCGAAAAATAGAAAATAATATTCCCGAGCATTTTTTAGAAAAGATCCAATTAGAAATTGAGCGACAGGCAGCAGAATTTGAAAATATTTTTACCGGCCAGATAATTCCATTATTGGAAGCAAACGGTATTATTCTGTACTATAACCAACCATTGAAGAAGGAACATATAGCAGAGGCGAGGGAGAAATTTTTATCAACGGTGTTATCTTTCCTGCAACCGGTATTTCTAAAAGGGGATATACAGAAGAAGTTTTCGCCTGAAGCAAATAAGCTCTATATGATCATCAGCTTGAAAAAGCACGGTGAGGATGAGATACAACATGCTATCATCAAAGTGCCTTCCGATAATCTTAAACGCTTCTACACGCTGTCTCCGATAAATGGTGTAGACTATGTGGTTTTTATTGACGATATAATAAATGAAAACAGCCGGTATATATTTCCGGGGTTTGAAGTGGCGGGTATGTACAGTATAAAGTTTAACCGGAATGCCGATCTTGATTTTGAAGAAGATTATCATGGTAATATTCTTGAGAAAATTGAAAAGAAACTTGGCAATCGTGCGTATGGCCAGCCTTCCCGTTTTGTATATGAGTCGGCCATGCCGCGTAATGTGCAGCTCTATGTTGCATCGGCTTTCGGTATAGACCATGAAGAAATTTTTGCTGACGGGCGATATCATAATCTATCTGATCTTTCTTCATTTCCGCAATTTGGAAAAAAACTTACCAACGATGAATGGCTGCCATTATACCTGCCCATGCTTTCAGAAGGCGGTGATATTTTTAATGCCATTGAAAAAAAAGATATACTCCTTCATTTCCCATACCACTCTTACAATCCTATTTTGTCGTTTTTTAACCAGGCTGCAGTTGACCCGGATGTTAGTGATATCTATATAACATTATACAGGGTTGCCGCAGATTCCCTTATAGCGAATGCACTGATCAGTGCTGCTAAAAATGGCAAGAAAGTGACCGTGTTCATTGAGTTAAAGGCAAGATTTGACGAAGCTAATAACATAGTATGGAGTAAGAAAATGAAAAAGGCCGGCATACAAATCATTTATAGCATCCCCGGCATAAAAGTTCATACTAAAATTGCCCATGTTACCCGGGTGCATAATGGTAAAAAGAAAAACTATTCCATTATCAGCACCGGAAATTTTAATGAGCTAACAGCGCGCTATTACACAGATCACACACTGCTTACTGCCGACAAAGATATTAATCTGGAGCTGCTTACATTATTCCACTTTCTTGAGAAACGCATAAAGCCTACAGATGATCATGTTACCTCCTTTAAAAAACTCTACGTTTCTCCATTTAACATGATCAGGAGTTTTGAAAAACTGGTTGACAATGAAATAAAGAAGGTAAAGAAAAATGAAAAAGGTATGATACGGCTGAAAATTAATAACCTTGAAGAGCCGGGCATGATAGATCTATTATATAAAGCGTCATCAGCCGGGGTTATCATACACTTGCTTATACGCAGTATCTGCTGCCTGGTGCCGGGCATCAAAGGATTCAGTGAAAATATACAAGCAAAACGACTGGTAGACAGATACCTGGAGCATACACGCATTTTTATATTTGGAGAAGACCGGGATGCCCAGATAATTATCGGGTCTTCGGACTGGATGACAAGAAACCTTTATCACCGCATTGAATTATGTACACCAATTGCTGATCCCGATTCCAGGAAAGAGCTATTAAATTATTTTGACCTTCAGTGGCAGGACACTGACAAAGCATTGCAACTGAACCCAACTGCTGAACTTGCGGGCAGTGAACCCGGTATTAATAACGCTGGGCAGCAGTCTATCTACAACTATTTAAAGGAGCTGCTATGATAGCATTAAAGGGAATAAATGCCAGGTTGTCTTTTGTTCAGAAATATAACTTCAGATTGGTTTTTATAGTCGCGGCTACCTGGACCGCTATTGACCTTGCGTACTGGGTGCGGTTTGTACATTTATCACATGCGCTCAGGGATGGTGATACTTTTGAGTTTATTTCCACAGAAACAGTTTTATTAAGGTGCGCGATCGTTTTTTCAATGAGTTGCCTGATGGCATACTTACTTATTTTCAAGTTAAGACAAGTGTTCCGTAATTATCCGCTATTAATAAACTTACTGGTAAAAACAGCTATACTGTTAAGTGCGTCATTGCTTATGAACTTCCTGCTGCATATTACATACTCGTTTTTTATTTTGAATTTAACTATAGCTCACGGGTTACACAGCTTCTTCGGAAAAGCCACCTCTATAGTATGGGTATTACAGCACAGTTTGGGTTGGATAATCTTGTTTGTTCTTTCGCAAATGATCATTGAGATCAATGAAAAATATTCTCCCGGTATTTTTTGGGCAATACTGATAGGGAAGTACATACAACCAAAGGTTGAAAAAAGGATCATAATGTTTATAGACCTGAATGATTCAACTTCGATAGCTGAAAAGCTGGGCAGCACTGATAATTTTAAGTTTATCCGGGATTTTATTTATTATGTTTCCGTGGCTTTATTAGAATATAACGGCCGCATTTACCAGTATGTTGGAGATGAGATCGTTGTATCGTGGATATACAAGCCTCAGAATGTGCATAAATGCCTTAATGCACTTTCCATGGCATCAAGACTACTTAAAAGAAGCAATAATTATTTTCATCAGCGATATAAAGTTTTACCGGAATTTAAAGTAGGCATCCATGTGGGTGAAGTGACGGTAGGAGAAATAGGGCTGATCAAGAAAGATATTGCAATGAGCGGAGATACTATGAATACTACCGCACGTATCTGTAATTCATCCGGCGAATTGGGGAATAAGTATATTGTTTCAAAAGATTTTCTTGAAAATATTAATATCAGGTGGCCGGTTGAAAGCCTTGGAATGGTGGAATTGAAGGGGAAAAGTGATAGCATGGAGTTATTTGCATTGAAAATGTAATGCTCTGTTGCAGAAACAAGTATATAAAGACATATTACCCGCAAACAGTTTTTTTTCAATTACGCCTTGTTGGCATAATAATACTATAAGCTACAATAACTGATATTTTAATTACTATGAGATCAAAATATATTCTACTTGTTGCTGTTTTTTTTGCTTTTAATTCTGGTGCGCAGGAAATGGCTTCAACAGCTACGATCAATGATGAGTTCTCTGCCCAGGATACGATAATCCGTGCCAAAACAAGAAAAGAAAAGCAGGCGGATAAAGTTTACATAATGAATTATAAAGTTGATGTGCCTATTGTAATAGTAGGCGGGGCCGCTACTTTATATTCATTTACAATTATTTACTCCAAAAAAAATACCCCGGTTGCAACTATACAGGCATTAAACAAAAATAACATCCCCGTATTCGACCGTTGGGCTACACAATTTCATGACCCTAATATGGATAAGATAAGTTATTATCCCTTTTACGGGGTTATGCCGCTACCGCTTATTTTGCTTTTAGATAAAAGTATGCGCAAGGATGCGGGCCGTCTTGGAGTTCTATATCTTGAAGCGTTTGCACTGACGGGCATAGTGTATGCGGGTGCCGTATATTCGGTAGACAGATACCGGCCGGATGTGTATAATACCAGCCTGCCTATGAGTTATCGTACCAATGGTAACTACAGAAATTCATTTTTTGCCGGTCACGTGGCTGTAATGTCAACAAGCACTTTTTTTATTGCCAAAGTGTATGATGATTATCATCCGGAGTCAAATTGGAAATGGGTTATTTATAGTGGTGCCGCTGCCGCAACGATTGGTATGGGATATATGCGCCTGGAAGCAGGGAAGCACTTTCCTTCAGATATTCTGCTCGGGGCCATTGTTGGTACAGCGTCAGGATTACTTACCCCTACCTTGCATAAAAACAGGTCAAAACCGCAGAAATGGTCACTCTCTCCCGGCCTGCTTGATAATGGGAGCGCCGGTTTCTCATTCACTTACAAGTTATAACTGGCCTCTCTGGCCGCGTGCCGCATAGCCTTAGGGGTGCTGCAAGAAAAGGTTTTTATCAGCATTACTCGTTGCCGTTTTTCTTCCACTTGCTGAAATTGGTTATGAACGATAGTGTTACGCCCATAGTAGTGACATTGCCGGTGTTGCCGGTGCCCATGTATATATCATTCTCCAAAATGTGCTTTTGAGAATAAATATTGTTCATAGAGGTCTTATAGTATGGGCCCAGCATCCATATGCTACTCGCGTTTCTGTTGCGCAACACGATCCCGAGACTTCCGTAGGGGCATATGATCACATTATTGTAATAAGATGCCAGTAAATCATGTTCATTATCGGTGGCATCAACAAAGATGGAGAAATCCATACCGGCCACTGCATAAAACCCTATCCTTCTTCTCGAATTGCTGAGATATAATAGCCTCACGGGCAGGGTTACATAACGCTGGACAAATACATCGTTAGTGCTGTATAATGTACTCTTGCTAATATAATTAACCTTATAAGAGGAGTAATCTTCGCCCATGCCAAACTGGATGCCAAGGTGCTGGAATATCATACCGGTGACGAGTATCTTGCCGCCGCCAGTAGTGTAGGCGCCGGTGGTATAGGTCTTGTCATTGTTGGTTACGGTGCCTATGCCATAAGATCCTGTAAGGCCATAATACCAGCCGCTCACTGTGCCATTGCCGCGAAGGTCTCCGTCCAGGCGGGTATCTCCGGTGAGGTTGTAGATGGTCTTTGAGCCATTGGCATAAACCACATTGGCTATGGTTGATTTCCTGATATCAATGTTGCGGCCGGGATTGTTGCTTTCTGTGTAAATAATAAGTGATGGGGTTATGTGCACCACTTTGCCATGTATCACAGTGCCATTGACCAGTGTAATAACATCCTGCGCCTGTGCTGCGAAAGCCAGCAGCAAAAATGTGCATAATAGCAAGCCGTATTTTTTCATAAGTATACTGTTAATCCAATAGGGATACATTAGCCTGTAGCCCTATTGTAAAGATAAGCATTTCTTGAATATACGCCATGCCTTATTAAGTCTCACTGGCCTGTGTATGCAATGTGGGTCATAGGATGCTGTTTATGACGCCCGAAGACCTCGCAGCACTGCGGAACCTGCTATTCCTTCACAAACTTCCTGACATCTGTGCCATTGACCTTGATGAAATAAACGCCGGGGGTCAGGGCAGATACATCGACCCGGGCAAGTAAGCTGTTGGCGGATTGCTGATAGATTGGCTGGCCGAGGAGGTTGGTGATGGTTATTTGCGTGATGGGTTGTTTGGTTGATTCGATGGTGAGCTCGGTGATGGCGGGATTAGGGTAGATGGTGATCTTGTTTTTCGCTACAGGCACTATGGGGGTTTGCAGCATTATCGAATCTATGGTATTGAGCGTGGTATTTGTTACTACAGCAGGATTGGCATCGAAGTAAATGTAGCCGGTGTTTTTTATTTGTGTGCCGGGAGTAAGGCCGGTATTTAAAGCCACTTTAAACTGCACTGCGCCCTGGCTGGCGGCGAAGTTAGTGCCGCTATCCGGCAAGTTAATATTGCTGAAGGTGAACTCTACCACATTCGATGCAAGCCATTGAGGAGTCATAGCTGCACTTGTGCCGAGTATCTTGAGGCTGCTTGCATCAATGTGGCTATCCAGCGTGTCGATAACATTAATATTGATAGCTTCGGCACTACCGGTATTCTGGAAATGCAGGGTGTAGGTAAGGGTATCATGGCCACCGGGGATATAACCTTGAGGGCCGGAACCTTGTGGGCTTACGGATTTACTGTTAGGGTCGTATGAATAGACTACGGGGATGCAGAATGAGAAAGTATTATTGAGCGGATTGACATCGGCAGCAGGCACACCTGTGTACCCGGAGAAACACAATGTATCGCCTACGACAACTGTGCTGTTGAGTGATAAATAGATACTGGACAGGAAATCGTTCCAATAACCAGTGCCTGCAGCTCCGAGATTTGTGAGACCGGAATAATTCCAGATGAGGGTATCGCCATGCACTGTGTCGGGCGGGTAAACGCTGAGTGCGGAATCATAAATAACCCGGCTGTCCAGAATGAATGTAAACACGCCGGATTGTGTGTCGCAACCAGTATTGTTTACAAATGGGTCTATATAGAATGACCGGCCAAACCTGATTGAACCAGGTGCGAGTGCATTGCACTGCAGATCGCAAAGGCTGGAGCATTGGATAGGGAAATCTAAACTTTCGGTATCGGGTAAAGAGGTGACCGTATATGGTAAGCCACTGAAGCATGACGAATACGGGAAAATAAAAGCATAATAAGGCGGCAGCGAAAAAACATAACTGATCATCCATGATTTCTGTAATGCATAAAACCCCCACGAGTAACTACCACCTGTTCCGTCGGGAAATGGACCATAGGATCCGGATGTCAGGTTTTCAACAGTATTTATCCAGAAGAAGTTAAGCATCCCATCACCACTATCATAAATGCAATTGTTATTATTGTCGATGTATACTTTGCCAAATACAGAGCCATACAAACATGGATTTGGTACCATTAGACTATCCTCGGTGACTATATATCTCAGGGTATCAGTACCGGATGTAATTTTTGTAGCATCAGAAGTGTAATAAGTCATGCCGGGACTAGAGGGGAAACCGCCCCATGTGTTGGAATAAGCTATTGCGGAAAAAGTAAACGGTGAAATGCCCGAGGTATTTACATACGGCGAACCACCTAACAATGCTCCAAATAAAGTGTCAACGATATTAACTGTATCACCGACATACGAACTATCTATGGTAACATGGTAATTTACTGTATGATGGGTGCCGCAGAACGTGGAATCATAGTACATAGTATCAGTGACTACAACGTTAATATGCCCTGATGTATAAGTCTGTGCTTTGAGGGCAGCAAATGATAATAGGTATATAGCGAGAAAGAGGATTTTTTTCATACTGTTTTGCTTAGGTGGTGAGTGCTTATACTATATAGACGTATAAAAGGGTATAAAACGTGAGTAAGATACGAAAAAATATTTATAAAACTAAATAATAATTTTATGTAACGGTAGGGTAATGAGGGCGCGTACTCGCGCTTTGTCATCCTGAGGCAGAAGTATCTTGAAAAAATGCATGCCCTTATGTGAAGGTACGTGAGCGAAGACATTTCCTTACCTCAGCATGAAACGCGTGTGAAGATGCTTCGTTGCCGCAGCAAGAAGCGTGGGTGGGTTTTAGTTGCCTATTTGTTTATCTTTATAAAAAGACGTCATTAAGAAAAAAAATAAAAATTCAAACCTAAACACTACCAAAGATGAGTGAGTTTCGTTCATTCCTTAAATTCACCTTCAAGGCCGTGGGCTTACTTGTTATTATTGCAATAATCATTATAATTTGTATGATTCTGGCTGGCGGTGTCGTATAAGAGGTTTGCCCCAATATCCCCCCCCTAAAACTCCAGCACCAACCCATCATATGCCAAATGCATGCCTTCGGGGAGGTCGCTGTCTATAGCATCGTGGAGGCCCAGTTGGTGGCTGATGTGGGTGAAGTATGTGTCGTCCACTTTCGCGCTTTTTGCTACTGCTATGGCCTCAGAGAGGGTGTAGTGGGAGATATGCGTTTCGTGGCGCAGGGCATTGAGTACAAGGGCTTTGCTGCCATATATCTTCTCCATTTCTTCAGGGGCAATGTAGTTGGCATCAGTGATGTAGGTGAAATCGCCGATGCGGAAACCAAGCACTTCGAGTTTGTAATGGAGCACCCTTATAGGGGTAATGGTGATACCGTTTATTGTAAAGGTATCCTGCGCATTGATGGTATGCATATCTATCTGCGGGATACCGGGATAGGTAGGGTAGCTGAAGATGTAGGCAAACTCCCGCCTTAATGCCTGCTGTGTTTCTTCGGTGGCATATACGCCTATCGGTTTTTGCTCAAAGAAGTTGTATGGCCTTATGTCGTCGAGGCCAGCTATATGGTCTTTATGGCCGTGGGTGAAGATAATGGCATCGAGCTTGTAGATCTTTTCGCGCAGCATCTGGTACCTGAAATCGGGGCCGCTGTCTATTACAATACTGGCATCGGGTGTTTGTATCCATATGGCAGAGCGCAGGCGGTTATCTTTTTTATTGGTTGATGTGCACACGGGGCATGGGCAGCCAATGAATGGTATGCCTTGCGAGGTGCCGGTGCCAAGGAAAGTAATTTTCACCTAAATATCTATTTGGGTTTGTGTGGGTGCGTCTTTGCCTGTAATAGGTTCTGCTTTCAGCTGTTTGTACCACTTCAGCATTTCGGTGCTCAGTTCTTCTTCGTTTACGGTAATGGCCGGCAATATCTCTATCAGGGCGTTGATGCGGCCCTCTACACTGAAGAATTTATTGATCACTACCACGCGCCTTTCTTCAAGGATGCAGTAGCCGCTATTGAAATTTCCTTTTTCATAACGTATGATGTAGCGGGCTTCTTCATAAAGCTCTTCTAATTTTTTTAGCGTGTTTGGTGTATATTTGAAGCTCATTAGGTATAGCTGTTTCGATGAATAAAAGTAGAAAATTCGCGGCACTTATAATCATAACAGTTATTTTAATAGCTTTCGGCACCGAAACCCGTGCCCAGGATGCTGTTGATGACGAAGACCACGGCCTGTATGTGCCCCCAAAAAGGGTATTCTCGGGCGGATTGGTGGCCGGGGCCAACCTGACACAGGTAGATGGCGATTATTTTGCAGGTTATTATAAGGCAGGGATCAATGCAGGCGGAATTGTATATGTGCATCTTACCAAGCGTGTGGCGCTGAGCATGGAGATACTGTACTCGCAAAAAGGCAG
>CAIRZD010000259.1 GCA_903882965.1 uncultured Bacteroidota bacterium | reverse complement strand
TTCTGCGGATGTCCTTGATGAAGTTTTCTGTGGACTGCTTTTTGTTTGATTCCATGTTTACATTTTTTGTTGGTTAACAATGGAAACACTATCTAAAGTTATGCTGTTTTTAGTCCACTTTATGCTGACGATTTACAATTGCATCTTCATAATTGTTCCGCATAAAATATACCCCTGCAAGATTATCCAAAGCAATTATATTATTTGGATCAAGTGCCAGTGCTTTTTTATTATGTACATCTGCCGAATCTAATTGACCAACCATGAAGAACGCATATCCAATATCCACTTGTGCCTGTGCGAAATCAGGGTATATTGCTAATGCTTTTTGTAAGTTGGTTATTCCTTCTGTTATAATATGCTTCTTTTGTTCAGCATTCTGTTCTTCAGTCGAAATATGAACGGCTAACACATTGCCCAGATACTGATAAAGCCTGCAGTTAAGTGGAGATTTTTTTATGTCTGCACTGTACAAAGTATAGCTGCTCAACCAGTCTTCATTTCGTGAAATTGTCATTTTCCCCAAAATCAATACAAGTGGAATGAGAAATACCCATGTTGTTTTGCTTTTCAACAACTGATCGTTTGGTATAGAAAATTTTTCCAGTAACCGTTCTATTAATAATGCCAATACAAGACAAAAGCCGACTGAAGCAAAAAAAACAAAACGCTCAGCCATTAGTGCTCCAATAATAAATGCAATATTTGAAAACAATGAAATTGTCACAAGAAAGAATATCACCCCAAATGCAAGCGGGTCTTTGTTATTTCTAATAAGACGTTTTATTCCATAAAAAATAAGGAAAACATAAATAGATAAAGAGATAATTACCTTAATGTCGTGAAATTGGGCAAATGGAATACTATTGTAGGAATAATCACATAGCAAAGGATAGGGAATGAATAGCAGCTTTATATAGTACCCTAAAACCAGTATGCATGTTGCTATATGCGAAGCAAACGAAGGCGATTGTACTAGGATATTATCTAAGAAATCTGTGTTGGCCAGGTTGTTGCTATGATATGTTTTTAAAACAGAAAAGCGGATAGCGAGATAAAAAAGGAATACTATGAAAGAAATACTTGTGATATATATATTGCGCTTTTTGTTTTCATTTCTATAAAAGAAGAAAATAAACGGGATAAGTAAAATAAATGTTGCACTGGTTTCTTTAGCCAATAGGGACAAGAAAAAACAAAAAGCACCTGTAAAAAGAAATTTCATTTTATCAGAACTCATGTATTGTATGAAAAGGTTCATAGAAAGAAAGCAGAGAAAAAAACATAAAAGCTCGTCGCGGCTTTTGATATTAGCTACTACTTCTGTGTGTATTGGGTGCACTGCGAACAATAAAGAAGCTATAAATGCAAACGCTGTTTTTTTCTTTTCAAATATATTATCTAAAAAAATGAAGAGCACAATTACGCATCCTGCAAATAAAAAGATATTGATCAAATGCCCTTCAGAGGGCACCAACCCGAATGCCTGGTATTCAATGGCATACGTTACCAACGATAAAGGCCGGTATAAATCATTTTGAAGATGACTAAAACCATAATGATATGGGGTTGATAAAATTTCAGGAATAGCGGTTATCCCTTTTGTAACAATTGTGTTTTTGACAATTACCGTATAATCATCCAGTACATAATCGTTTTTAAAAGTATTAGCATATACTATTAATGAAACAATAGCCAACAATAAAATGAGTTTTCTTTCTCCGATGAAATATTTATTTGCTGTACTCGGGTGATTGTTAATATTACTCACCTGTCCTTTATCGGCATAGGCATTAGTGGCTTTTTTTGAGTTTTTTTTATTCGGCATGAAATAAATGTTACATCAATTTAGTCAAAAAGAAGAATTAAGTGTAAAATAGACGAAGACATACGTTTATCTGCAACACACATAATATCAAATATACTTAGATCAAAACTCAAAATCTGTATTTCGGGCAAGAACTGGCTATTTGATTATTTACCATGCACGATCTCGTATATATGCTTTTGTAAATGAAGCAACAATTGGGTGTATTTCAAAATTGAAATGCCGATTGGATTTTTTTTTAATTATTTTT
>CAIRZD010000258.1 GCA_903882965.1 uncultured Bacteroidota bacterium | reverse complement strand
TCCTGATTACAAAAGTACCTGAAGACAATCTGCAATTCTTAAACACGGAAAAAATGAAACCCGCTTTTCATGATGACTTCTATTGTCAATATGTATCAGGAATACCCTTTTGAAAGAACTGGTATTCCACTAAAAATTAAAATAAAGATGAAAAATCAAACAACAAAAGGAGCATTTGGGAATTTAAATCCTAAAAACAAATTATTAATTGAAAAACTTATTGAGATAGATTATCTAGTCAAAGGACTGGAGCAAACCGGACTGATGAATGTAATGTGTTGTGAAATATGCGGCGGTTTAGATTTATCAGCACAAGATAAAGAAGGTGGGCACTATGGAACTATAGGGATAATTCTACCTGATTTGGAAGACGAAATTGATGATTTTTATGAGAAAAATATTGACCCTTATAAATTTTATTGTAACCATTGTGTGCAAAATGTTGAACTAACTAGGTTGGAGGATTTTAAATCCGATAATTCGGAAGATTGTTGTCCTAATTGTGGTAATACAAATTATGAGTGCTTAAGCGAGAAAAACCATGTGAGGGAATGTGCTGAATGTGATATAGAGAATGGATTTTGGCCCATTAAAAGATGGGAATTTTTATTAAATAATGATATAATTACTGAAAGAGAAATCAAACAATCGGAAGTTCAACAAAAAATGGAAGACGAATACGGCGCTATGTGTGATCATAGTCAACAATTTGAAAACTATACCAACCATTTATCTGTGGATGAAATAGACGTGGATGAAATAGTTAAGCGTATTGCAAAGAAATGGGATTTAATAAAAATGTAAAAAAATAATAAAAAGATTAGAAAGTATATAAATAGAAACAAAACAGAAAAATTATGGAAATTAAGATTAAGACAAGAAATGTGCAAACAGAAATATGGTATACCGAAAGGACAATTGTAGTACCAAATAATTTATCACCAAGTGATTTAGAAGAATATATTTTTGAAAACCAATTACATAGTATATGGTATGAAAACGATGAAAGTAAGATACTATCCGAAAATAAAAATGAATGGAAGGGTAGCCCAACAACAGATGAAACATTTCAAATTTTGAAATAAAATTATTAAACCCAATCAGAGGGCCATCATTGAAAAGCTGGCATTCTTCTAATTAATAAGCACAAGTTCTTTTTGTCTTGCCTCAATAAAATTCAACAGTAAAATAACCACAAAAAATCGCGATCTGATTTATTAAAAAAGCATGGAACCGCTTTCTCATTTATCGCCAAAAAACAGCATCATTTTTCGCCATGATAATTTTTGTTGAAAAAATATAAAATCCATGAAACTGGCTATGGCGGCCATTTTCAGCGGATGCGGCCTCAATAAAATTCAACAATTAAATTGACACGCTAGGGGATCGTTAAAATGCCCGAAAACAGGGGTTTCCAGCGTGGTCTGTCGTATATTTACTGCTAAGTAATTAAATACTACAAAATGAACATTAAATACATCCGCTGGTCAACTTTATCACAATCAGGCTCAAGACAGTTACTTGATAATAGGGAATATGACCTAATAGCTCAGGAACAAATTAGCGGGTCCATTGCATTCGCAAAAAGACCACAAGGTGCAACCGTTTTAAAATTGATTGAAGCCGGCAAGGTTACTGATCTATATGTTGAAGAGTTTAGTCGCCTGGGGAGGAATGCCTTTGATACCCTCACAACCTTGAAGCTGTGTGAAGAGCATGGAGTGAATGTTCATATACAGAACATGAACCTTGACAGCATAGTTGACGGTAAGCGAAATCCCATATTCAAGCTCTTTTCGCATATAGTATCGGTCATAGCTGAACAAGAGAAAGAATTAATCCGGGAAAGGACAGAAGCCGGGAAAGTTGCAGCCCGCAACAATGGTGTTGTTTTCGGAAGGAAAGCGGGATCCAATGAACGTAAAGTTGATTTCCTGAAAAAAGAAAACAACAAACTGATCTTGAAGTACCTCAATGAAGGCAACACCACTATTAGGGAGATTGCCAAGATAACCGATGCTTCTACGGCAACTATTATGAAAGTAAAGAGGGTGGCAGCGGAAACTAAACAATTAAAAGTGGCATAATGGAAATCACGATTAAACATCAAACAGAATTTACTACCCACATTTTTGACGTTGTGGTTCCCGATAAGCTCGCATCGGTTGAAGTATGGGCAATATGCACCGAAATGAATGTGCAGGCTATTTTAGTAAATGGTAAGTATTACGAGTGTAAATAAAACAGTTAGAATACAATTGAAATATGGAAGCAATAGAGTTTGTAATCAAGTATAAGCAGTATCTTACGGAGATTGAACAGGTAGTTAAGCCTGAATATCAGCCGGTAATTGAGAAATTGAGAGATATTGACCCGCATGATATTGTAAGACCTGACGCTTGGTTTCAAGGTGCGACAAATGCCAGAGGTTATGTCTGGTCATTATTTTTAAACGAAAAAAGCAAATAACTATAGCATGGGATCCAATACTTGGGATAGATTTAATAATATTTCTTACCCCATTAAGAAGGATTTTGCAAAATTGAACGTCTAAAGAATATCTTATAATAATATGAGGTGTATCAAACTCCTTCAATGAAAATTTGCATTTTCTTTTTCTTAGTTATCATTCCTAATCTCCTGATTGCTCAAAACAATAAACAGAAAATAAGAGGCACTGTTCTCGATAAATTATCTCAGACACCTATAATAGGTGCAGTAGCACAATTGAACAATGATACAGTAAAGAGCGGTGTTCTGACAGATTTGAATGGGGATTACGTTCTCACAGATATAGCTCCGGGCAGATATGAGGTTAAAGTATCTTACACAGGTTACAAAGATGTAATTATACCCAATGTTGTGGTTAACTCTGGCAAAGAGACAATACTAGATATAAGCATGGAGGAAACTTTTAAGCGCCTGAACGAGGTAGTGATAAAAGGTTCCAACAAGGCAGGGGCTATCAATCAATTAGCAACCGTAAGCACCAACACTGCAGTCGGCACAGTGTCGGGCGGTGTTGTTACCGGATTAGCTGCTGGTACTACTACCATTTCATATACAGTTGCCGGAGGTTGCGGCACAGTAGCAGCAACCACTGTTGTAACCATCAATCCGCTGGCAAATGCAGGCAGTATCACTGGTACAGCTACAACATGTGTCGGTGCTACCACCGCATTAACCGATATCACAGGTAGCGGCGTATGGAGCAGCAGCGAGGCGTCAGTTGCCAGCGTTAATGCATCAGGTTTAGTAACAGGCGTTATGGGCGGAACAGCCTCTATTTCTTATACAGTAAGTAATAGCTGCGGCGCTGTTTCCGCTACAGATGTTGTTACCGTTAATGCTACATCTGCCGGTACTATCAATGGTACTTCAACAGTCAATATTGGCTCAAATATTACTTTAACAGATGCCGTTACAGGAGGCACATGGGTTGCAGGTAATTCAAATGCAACAGTCACTGGTGGTGTCGTAACGGGTGTAAGCTTGGGTACTGTAGTTATATCTTATTCAGTCACTGGCGGCTGCGGCCCGGCAACGGCAACCAAGGTAATTACAGTCAATAATTCTTTATTGCCCGGCATCAATGGTAATACAAGCATTTGTCTCGGTGCCACCAGTACATTATCAGATGCTGCTACAGGTGGCGCATGGAGTAGCAGCAATGCTGCGATAGCCGCTGTTGGTGCATCTACTGGAGTAGTCACTACGGCTACTGTCGGTACAGTAATTATCACTTATATACAAGGCGGTGCTTTTACAACTGTTATAGTAACGGTCAATGCAATGCCCTTGCCGGTACAGGGTGTCATATCAGAATGTGCGGGTACTACAATATCATTAACAGATAACACTTCAGGCGGCACCTGGACCGGCTCAGGTGATGTCAGCATAGTGGCAGTTGGCGTAAATTCTGTATCTGTTACCGCAGGTGCTACTGCTGTTACAGGCACTATAACTTATACCATTGCCGATGGCTGTTACGCTACTTATCCAAACACCGTGGTCTCAAATCCCACAGCTATCTTCGGTTCTTCTTCAGTATGTGTAGGCTCAGTAACTATATTAAGTGATTCCTCAGCTACTTCAGTCTCATGGACCAGCAGCAACACACTGGTTGCCACAGTGCTCAATACGGGCCATGTTACTGGTGTTGCAGCAGGTACAGCTATAATTACTTACAAGGCATTGCCGGGTAATTGTATCACAACGATGGTAGTATCAGTTAGCGGCTTGCCCGCATCTATTAGCGGTAATATTCCCGTCTGCGCCGGTTCTCTGCTCAATCTTTCTGACGTTGCAGGTGCCGGTACATGGAGCAGTAGTAATGCGTCAATAGCACTTATAGGGTCTGCTACCGGGGTACTTACAGCTGTTGCCGGGGGCACGGCAACGATCTCTTATTTATCTGGTATCAGTGGTTGTAGTACTACATCGGTCGTAACGGTTAATCCTATCCTCCCCATCAATGGAGGCACAAGTGTTTGCACCGGTACAACTACTACTTTGTCAGATGCCACTACCGGTGGAACTTGGCTTAGCGGCAATACAGGTATTGCCACGGTTGGGCTAACTACCGGATTGGTTACAGGTGTCGCTGTCGGCGCTGTTCCTGTTACTTACACAATTGCATCAGGTTGTAGTAGGATCACAACTGTAAATGTCGGCGCCATGTCGCCTATTCTCGGTTCTCTGGCTGTCTGTGTAAGTGCTACAGCAACATTAAGTGATGTTTCTACAGGCGGTAAATGGACCATCAGCAACACACTGCTGGCCACAATTGGTAACGCATCTGGTATCGTTACTGCCGCTGCCAATGCAGGTACGGCTACTATTTCTTATGTACTGGCCGGTTGTACCACTACTCGTGTGCTTACTGTCAATGCTAACCCATTACCTGTTCAGGGTGCGATCTCAGAATGTGCAGGAACAACAGTTACTTTAACTGATAATTCTACAGGTGGCACATGGAGCGCCTCAGGCGATGCCACTATAGGAGCTACAGGTATTTTAACAGCAGGCGCTGTGGCCGGCACTGCCAGTGTTACTTATACGTTCCCTACAGGTTGTTACATTACTTACCCTAACACAATTATAAAGAACCCCACTGCGATCTTTGGCGCATTTAATGTATGCCAGGGTGCCGTAACCATATTAAGCGATTCCTCAGCCACCGGTGTCTCCTGGACCAGCAGCAACACTTTGGTTGCCACCGTACCCAATACAGGGCATGTTACAGGCGTATCTCCCGGCACGGTTACTATCACATACAAGGCACTCCCCGGCAATTGTATAGCTACTCAGGTGATTACAGTTAATGCCTTGCCATCTGTTACGCCTATTGTTGGGGCCACAAGCATAGCCGTTGGTTCTCCTGCCACCATCACTGAGGCAACTTCCGGCGGTATCTGGACGAGTAGTCATAGCAGTGTTATAGCGCTCAGCGGCAGCACAGGTTCATCAGTCACCGCTACGGCTATGGCCACATCGGGTTCCGCTGTAATTAGCTATGCTGTCACCAATATTGCTGGTTGCACTACCACCGTCACGTTAACGGTTACCGCTACTCCGGCGCCACCACCGCACGGCGGCAGTGTATCCGGTACCACTACATTGTTTGTGGGAGCAACCGTTTATCTTGTCGACGACCTGCCTGGCGGTATGTGGAGCAGCAGCGATAATGGCGTTGCCACAGTAGGGCAGGACGGCACCGTTACTGCCATAAAGATCGGTGAGGTAAATATCAAGCATGTTATAACAAATGACCTCGGCGATGTTACCACAAATATCAGCCCGGTAATAGTTACTGCATTCCCTGCATCTGTTAGCATATTGCCAAATCCTAACAAAGGTACATTTACTGTAAAGGGTACACTGGGCAGTATTAATAATGAAGATGTAACTATCGAAGTTACTGATCTCCTTGGCCAGGTTATTTACAAAGACAAAGTAACAGCCTTCAATGGCAAACTAAATGAAACCATCACACTCAGCAATACGCTGGCCAATGGGATTTATATATTGAGTGTAGAAAGTGATACACAACATAATACATTACATTTCGTAATCGAACAATAGTAGTTTATTCTACTCCAAAAGGTGGGTTGCCCCGGCAATCCACCTTTTCCATATTCTCATGTTACCGGCAATGTAAATTCTGATTGAAACTCATTATGCTGTACCTGTTTTATGACAATAATCATATGCAATTCTGATGATTATCATCAGTTAAAGATCTGTGCATGGGTATTTTTGCGTATGTATGACAGTTGTTGGTATGATATTTACTGACTATTATAAAAATACCATGTTATGAAAAGGGATGGCATTAATGACAGCAATAACCCTCAGGTGAAGAATTTATTAAGAGGGATAGGTAAAAAAATAAAAGAGCTTTTTCGT
>CAIRZD010000257.1 GCA_903882965.1 uncultured Bacteroidota bacterium | reverse complement strand
TGGAGGTTGACAAATGCGGGTTTGTTAGGGATGCAGGTGAGGCGGTTGCTGAAGATAAACCGGCCATCCCTGGCCTGGCGGATGAATGAGAAGTACATATCCTGATCAGGGGTGTAGATGATCTGGCCGAGGAACTTATTTCCGGGGGCGGCCCGGTGCTGTGCATATATATAGGGGATAGAGCTTTCGAGGAATACTATCAGGGAGATGAGCCCGATGAGGAGGGCGAGGGTGGTGTTTTTAAGTTTTAAGGTATTGGCCATAGCTTGTAAACAAAAATCGTTATAAAATGTCTCATTTTTTAGTGAATTTTTATTTTGTTTTAAATTTCTGACTACTAGTTTTTTATGTTTAAAAATATCACGAAAATGTCGCGGGAATGCGGCGGTCTTGTGGGACCTCTCCCAGCCTCTTCCCTTCGGCATGCTCAGGGCAGGCTGAAGGAGAGGTGAGATCGAATGAGCGCTGTTATACTGAAGGTATTTTTTCATGTGATAGGCTATTAGAAAATCTGGTGTCGATTTATTCTGGATATTAAAATGTTTATTTGATAATTTGAAATATAGTCTAAAGTATAAAGTAGAAAGTCTAAAGTAGGCTAAATGAAAATCTACAGAAAAAACTGTGGTACAAAAATTTCACACAAATGGTTCAAAGAATCTGTGGGTTCATATTTAGGTAAAGTATGCATTGGCTGATTTATTTGAGTTTGGATTTTTTATGGTTAGGTACATCAATACGGAAACAAATTTAGATGATGGGAAAGGATGTGGTGAAAAGGTGCATGCACCTTTTTATTTTTTTAGGCGCGTTGCAAACGCGATACCATGTAATCCTCGTTGCAAACGAGGATTAGTGAGGGGTGGAGAAAAGCCTGTAGATTATATATACAGGAGCGCAAAAGCCTTGTTACTGAATGTTTCCGGCGCATTGCCTTTGGCCGTGGTATAGCTAAGTAATTGTAACTAATTCGGGAATATTAGTTAACTTTATCTGATAGTGGTTTTGTTTACTTACAATTATACTCGCCAATCTGGAGATTGGCTTCCGGTGCGACGTAGACGGAGTCTACGCCGAACGACCATTTTTTTGGGGAAGACTACGGCCAACTGGGTATCTTATTATATTCCACCTGCAGGATTTGGATTTCCTGCGGGCATGAAAGTTCTTGTAATAACTTAAAGTACATTCAAATAATAACAGCCAGTATTGAATTTTAAGGCTATGAAGAAATGTGTGGTTATTATTTTTCTTTTATTACCTTTTGCAGCAAGTGCGCAGATCATTACTACTTTTGCAGGAGGGGGAACAGGTGGTTTAGGAGATGGTGGGCCAGCAACTGCTGCTGTAGTTCCTGACCCTATTGGTGGTATATTCGATAAATACGGTAATTATTATTGCGCAGAAGCAACTGCAGAAATAATACGTAAAGTAAGTAATACTGGCATAATTACGACGATAGCCGGAACATTTGGTTCATCTGGATTTAGTGGTGATAGTGATCTGGCTACTACTTCAATGTTATATTCACCAACATCGGTAAGGCTCGATACTAGTGGTGATTTTTATATCTGCGATGCCGATAACAACCGCATAAGAAAAGTGGATGCAGCCACAGGGATCATTACTACTATTGCAGGTAGTAGTACAGCTGGGTTTGGTGGTGATAGTGGGCTTGCTATTGCAGCAATGCTTAGTGGCCCCCAGGACATATATTTTGATAAATTGGGCAATTTGTATATTGCAGATGGATATAATGAACGAGTACGGAAAATAAATACATTTGGTATTATTACAACAATTGCTGGAACGGGTTTTGCAGGTCATACTGGTGATGGTGGGCCTGCGACTGCTGCAGAAATAAGATTTCCCACTGGCCTGGCGATAGATGATACAGGTAATTTATACGTGGCAGGTGATAACGTAGTGCGTAAAATCACCCCGGCTGGTATAATTACTACGGTTGCAGGAATTTCTGGGATGTATATGTATACAGGTGATGGGGTACCTGCCACTAGTGCACCAATAAGTCCAATTAAACTCACTATTGATGCTATGGGACAGTTAATAATAGCTGATAACCTTAACAGACGAGTTTATAAAGTTGATAATGCGGGAATCATTCATACTATTGCGGGTAACGGAATGGCTGGGTTTACTGGTGATGGAGTCCCAGCGACAGCTACATCATTAGATTACCCATCTGGTGTTGCTTTAGATTCATGCGGCAATTTATATATTACCGAGGCAAATAATAAGAGAGTCCGCAAGGTGATTTTTGATACATTGGGTGTACCATCTATTTCAATTTTACCTGCCCCAAATGATACGGTATGTGCTGGTACACCTATTACATACACTACTTCTGTCAGTTCAGGCTTGGCTATTTCCTATCGATGGTACATTAATGGGATTTTTATTGGTGCTACCAGCAGTTCATATACATATATACCTTCAAATGGAGATTCTATACGTTGTGTACTTATTGCCATCAGTCGTTGCAGCGGCAGCACTGATACAGTAAGCAGTAATACCATTCATATGGTTGTTACAACATCAACTACTCCCATAATAACGATTTTCAGCAACCCTTCTTCTTTAGTAGGTAGTATAGTTACTATCAATGCTACCGTAACAAGTGCTGGCAGCAGCTATATCATACATTGGTACAACAACAGCATATTATTCAACACTACTACAACACCCTCTGTCACATATACCAAGACCATAGGTATAGACCATATTACTGCAACTGTTATACCTTCATCCGTAGGTTGTTATGATTCCACCACGTCTTCAGTTATTACAATTACGGATTCGAGTACAGGGCTTAATAATATAGCGATGCCACATGAGGCATATATTTATCCTAATCCTGCACATTCGGGAATAACGGTTATTTCCCAAAATATAACGAATGTTACCATTAGCAATTTTTTAGGCCAAACGTTCATAAATAATGAGTGTAATGCCAGCCAAATAGAAATTAATATAGAAACCCTGCCTTCAGGATTGTATGTTGTAAAACTAACTAACAATGAAGGGCAAAAAATGGTCACAAAAATTGTAAAAGAATAATCTTATTGCTTTGGCATGAAAATAACCGTTGATTACCCTTCCTCCGACCCCATTGCTAATAAGAAAGTAAGTGAAGCGCTTCATAAACAGGAAGCTTTACAGGTAAGAGAAAGAATACTATCCGAAAATGGTATAGGTAGTATGGTTGCGGGTAGGCTGATATGGTTATTGGGGCAAGCAGAACTAAGTAATATCAGGCATATACTGGACATAGGTAGTTGGCATCTGGGGCAAAGCATCGAGTTTTCCAATATTTTCAGTAATGCCTGTATTAATGCTTTTGAGCCTGTTCCTGATTCCTATAAATTATGTATCGATAAGCATAGCAACCTTGATGATCAAAAAAAGAAAAGAATCCATATTCATAGTGTTGCATTAAGTAATATTATAGGTTGAAAAGATAGTTAACACATATAGAGAGTGCAAAGAAGAAAGCCGTTACTCTCGAAAAGTTTCAATGGGTGAAATAGAGAAAAACGAATTCAATCTTAACATCTCACGCTATGTAAGCACATCGTTAGATGATAATATCATTGACTTAAATGTTGTAAATAAAAAACTTGTTGACCTTGACAGGGACATTACCAAAGCAAGGGAGGCACATAATAAGTTTTTAAAGGAATTGGGTCTTTCTCCGATATAAGTAGACGAAGATATAATTAATTGATCATGCCCAGTAGCACTTCTTTCGTACAAGTGTGCCAACGCCACTGAAGGTGATAGTAGTAAAATAGGCGGACCCCATTCTTCGCTACAACCTTTATAGGGCTGTAATTAAATTAATTAATTATTTTTACTATGAATGTTGCGGTCATTTATATATGCTTTTGCTATTTTGGTATGCTTTGATGCGCATGCGCAGTTGATGCCGTTTAGGAATTATGGGATGAAGGACGGATTAAAATATAGTGTGCAGGCACTTACGACTGATGACCGCGGATTATTATGGATAGGCTCTGACAGGGCAGAGGATAAATACCAAGAGCGCGCTTTAGTACTATGAATACCGTTCGGAGAAGGATTTATTTTGCGTTCCTGATGCCCCGGAACGTCAGGAACAACGGGGGAAATGGAAGATTCCGAGAGCATAGATAGACGATTATATGACCCTTTCGGAGTCAAATAACATAGGAGATAATCGAAGTTTAAGGTTATTAATTTACTTCATTTTTTTAGTCACCGCGGCCGGTGTCTTTTTTGCCGAAAAGTTTGTCTTTGCGGTAGTTGATGAATTTGTAGCCGACTGATGTGCGCCAGTAGAAGGCAGATAGCGGTGCATTAATATTGTAGCCGCCAATAACATTGCTGCTCACAGGGCTTTGCTGAATGAGTGCATCAAGCAGCCATCTTTTGCCGTATTGATAAGTGAAACCAACCATGTATCCAATATGAAACTTGCCTGTGGATAATGACTGGTATAAGGGGCCGTTGTAATTAGCAAATGGTGTACCTGTGTATGATACGTTTGGAGACAAGGGGAGAGTTGATGGCGGGGCGGGTGTAACTGTGGTAAAATCAACTGTCTTTAATATGCCATCCTGCTCGTATGTGTGTTCGGTGATGCCTGGTAGGTGAGTATAAATGAGATTGATACCTGCGTATACGGATAGCTGTTTAACTATGTAGTACTTCGCCAATATAGGGAGCTCAAACTCCATATAGGTGCCACGGGCTACATTGGATTTTGAAATAGAATCGTGGGTTTGCGTGAACGAATAATTAGTAGTGTAGGTATTGTTTTGAAGATTGAGGGTACTACTTCCGCTTTGTGTAACTATACCATCGTCGTTGACAATGTAGTAGGATTGTGTATTGCCCACATTGTGCGTGGTTAATTGCGCGTATTTTGCTGAGGGCTGCACAAGCAAGGAAACCTTTGCAGAGATATTGTATTGTACGTATGGAGTAATCGCATATTTGGACGCGGCATAACTATTAAAACCATTTTCGTAGCCTGCTTTTATTCCTTCCTCCCACCTTGTGGCAGGTACGCTTATTCCTTTCTTATGTTTTTGAGTGATGGGTTTGGATGTATTTTCAGTTTTAGTTGTGGCAGGTAATGGTTTAGGCTGCTTGTTATCTGAAAGCTGATCTTTTGAGGGTTGGGGCTGGCTTGTTTTATTAGTTTCATTTGCGGGGGATGATGCATAGTTAGTGGCAGTAGCCGCTGGTTGCGGGGCCGAGTTGTTTTGTGACGCACCGGTATTAGCAGATTGGTTTGCTGTAGTGGTGTTATTAGCGGGTGTATTATTAGGAGTATTATTTATATTGTTATTGCCTGCGGCATTATTGGCAGCGTATTTATTTATTGGTTGTGTGGGGATGGATTTGTTTCTTGCTGTGTTTGTTGTATTCCCGTGGTGCCCGATTTTAGTTTGCGTCATTTTGTTATTGGCAGCATACATTTCTTCCTTGTTATTTTTGCCTGCGTCAGCTGTGGAAGGGTGCCTTGTTATTTTAATTGTGGATGCTGTAGTGGTGGGAGTGGTTGTATTATTTGCGGACTGAGTTTTTTCGTTTGCAGGTTGGTCGGTTATTGCTTTTTCAGCAATCCCGGTTGTTTGGGTAGTGTTTGTTTGCGCGGTGGGCTCGGTCGCAGGTTCTTGCGTTGCCTGAGTGGTTGGTGCTGTAGTTTTTGTGGTGCTTTGGCCAGCAATGTTTTTATTAGCAGGGACATTATTATCCTGCGCTTCGCTTTTGGCTGTTTGGTTACTTTCGGTGCGTGAATTTCCTACTAATTTCATTACCACAGATGCAGACAGTAATAGCACCAATGATATGATACCAAAGCTACGCATCCAGCGATAAGATACGGGGGGCTTTGATGAGTTTAGCCCATCAAGTTGCTTATCAAGGTTTTCCCAAACATGGGAAGGAGGGGTTTGTGCGTCCCTGCCTGCTTTTTCCCTGATAAAAGTATCGATATGTTTCTTGTAGTTTTTCAATGTTTTTCATTTAGTTGTTAGCATGATCTTTTCTTTGAGCCTTCTTCGTGCATCGTTCAAGTACCATCTACAGTTGTTTTGACTTATATTTAAAGTTTCACTTATTTCTTTATGCGAATAGTCTTCAAAAACAAAGAGGTTGAAAACATTTCGTTGTGTATCGGGTAGTGTTGCTATAATTTTTAATATTTCTTTATGTGATATATTTTCAACTGATTCATTATTTATGTAAGCGTCTTCGGGTAGCACTTCGCGGTGCGGTTCTACTTTTATTTTCTTTCGCAAATGATCTGCGGCCGTGTTAATTACGATTCGCCTGATCCAACCTTCGAATGCCCCCTGGAAAGCATATTTTTCCAAGTCTCTGAATATTTTAAAGAATGCTTCATTTAATATTTCATCAGCCAAAGATTCATTATTATATATGAGCCTTTTAATAATGCCATAGGCATCAGGGGCGTATAAGTCATATAGTCTTTTCTGGGCACTTCTGGATTTGGCAATACAATCCCTTACCAGCATATTTAGTTCATCCTGAGGGGATAAAGTATTATCTGACATTAAAACAGCAGTGTCTATATTAGCTAATTTGTTCAACTAAGGGTATTTCAGTATTATTTTAGTTCCTGTCAATAATCAAAATTTAGCTTGTTATAACCTATCCAATATAATAGGCGTATCGCCAGCGAATAATGTTAGGTTCTTTTATAAATATTTGTTTTAGTAATGCATTATTTTGTGGTTATTTGCAGGAATTTGGATCATTAATATCCGGGCAAATAGTGGTGGGGTGCAATTAGGGGAGAATAAGTGTACCACACTTCAAAAGTGCGGTACACTATATAATTATATAGATATTATAGATTGCCTCTTTTGGCTTGTTCGCGCTCGATGGCTTCGAAGAGGGCTTTGAAGTTGCCTGCGCCGAAACTTTGTGCGCCTTTGCG
The DNA here is from genome assembly GCA_903882965.1 of uncultured Bacteroidota bacterium. Classification (GTDB taxonomy): domain Bacteria; phylum Bacteroidota; class Bacteroidia; order Chitinophagales; family Chitinophagaceae; genus Nemorincola. The sequence continues at coordinate 5,579 of CAIRZD010000257.1, read as the reverse complement.
CTGAATGATCTCAAAGAAAAGGGTAGGGCGGTCTTCGACGGGCTTCGTGAACAACTGGAGCAGGTAGCCTTCTTCATCGCAGTCGACCAGGATACCGAGCTCTTGCAAGGGTGCGAGATCTTCGTCTATTTTACCAACACGTGCCGGCAGCTCTTCATAATATGCATTTGGTGGTGCGCTGAGGAATTCTACTCCGCGGGATTTTAGATCGCGTACTGTTTTTACGATATCATTAGTGGCAATGGCGATGTGCTGAACGCCTTCACCCTCATAGTAATCGAGGTATTCTTCTATCTGTGATTTTTTCTTTCCTTCAGCAGGCTCGTTGATAGGGAATTTAACGAATCCGTTACCATTGCTCATAACCTTGCTCATGAGTGCAGAATATTCGGTATTGATCTGTTTATCGTCGAAAGAGAGGATATTAACAAATCCCATTACATCTTCGTACCATTTTATTGTGGGGTTCATACGGTTCCAGCCCACATTGCCTACGCAATGGTCTATATAAAGCAGGCCTGCATCTTTAGGATTGTAATCGCTTTTCCATTCTTTATAACCGGGAAGAAAAACGCCTTTATAATTTTTGCGTTCTACAAAGAGGTGAATTGTTTCGCCATAAGTATATATACCGCTTAGCCGCACTTCGCCATGCTCGTCAGTAATAGTTTTTGGCTCCATGTAGGACCTTGCGCCACGTTTCATAGTCTCTTCATATGACTTGTAAGCATCATCTACCCATAGGGCCAGCATTTTGACGCCATCGCCATGCTTGCGGATATGCTCAGCGTAAGGGTGGCCGGAATTTAATGGTGTGGTGAGTACCAGACGAATCTTTCCCTGCATCAGTACATAAGAAGCGACATCGCGCACACCTGTTTCGGGGCCGGCATATGCGAGGGACTGGAAGCCAAAGGCTGTTTTATAAAAATGGGCGGCTTGTTTGGCATTGCCTACGTACATTTCGATATGGTCAGTGCCATTTATTGGGAGAAAATCTTTTGCCAGGGTAATTTTCTGGCTGGTGGTCATTGTTTCCATTTCTTTTAATTGTTAATGGTAAATTATTAATGATAAATGGTTAGTTCTTTATTCTATCCAGCTATATATATAGCTGTCATCTTCTATGCCTAATGCATCTGTAGTAAGTATTAGCGGATGGAAGGTATCGACCATAACGGCGAGCTCTTTAGTTTCTGCTTTACCGATACTTTTTTCTACGGTACCCGGGTGCGGGCCGTGCGGAATGCCGGCAGGATGTAGGGTTATCATACCTCGCTCCACATGTTTGCGGCTCATAAAGTCGCCATCTACATAGTACAGTACTTCATCGCTGTCTATATTGCTGTGGTTATACGGAGCCGGTATGGATAAAGGATGATAGTCGAACAAACGTGGTACGAATGAGCAGATGACGAAATTGTGTGCATCAAATGTCTGGTGTACGGGTGGTGGTTGGTGTACACGGCCGGTGATAGGCTCGAAATCATGTATACTTAATGCATAAGGGTATTCGCAGCCGTCCCATCCGATGACATCGAATGGATGATGGCCGTACCATATAGGGTAAAGAAAACCTTTCTTTTTTACCTGTATGAGGTATTCGCCTTTTTGGTCGAATGTCTGAAGGTCTTTTGGTAGCCTCAGATCACGCTCGCAAAAGGGAGAATTTTCGAGTAACTGACCGTATTTGCTGAGATACCGTTTAGGAAATGTGATAGGGCTGAAAGATTCTATGATGAATAAGCGGTTGTTCTCATTCTCAAATTCAATCTGGTAAATGGTGCCGCGGGGTACAACAACATAATCGCCGTATCCGAAAGTAATTTGGCCGTATTGGGTTTTGAGGGTTCCATTTCCTTCATGGATAAAGAGTACCTCGTCGGTGTCGGCATTTTTGTAAAATAGATTATCTGTCAGGCCTTTGGTAGGAGCTGCCAGTGTAAGCTGCACATCGTTATTGAACAGGACCGTTTTCCTGCTTTTGAGATAATCAGCGTTGGGAGTAACTTTAAATCCTTTGAAACTGCGGTGTTTGAGGATGTTTGGAGTAGCAGCAATAGGTGCTATATTAATAGGTTCTTCGGCCTTAATTATTTGGGTTGGGGGGTGAGTGTGATATAGTAAAGAAGAGTTAGATGAAAAGCCTTCCGTGCTGAAAAGCTGCTCGGAATACAGAGCGCCATCAGGCTTGCGGAATTGGGTATGGCGTTTAGGGGGGATTTTCCCTAATGAATGATAATGCGGCATTGGCTGTTTATTTATTCAAAAATACAATTTTTTGTGTTCTTTAAACGATCTTATGCTTATTTGGTCTTAATCAACGTTTATAATATAAAAGATATAAAAGGGCTTTTATTATCTTGCGAGGGTTATAGTAATATTATAAAGATTAAATGGATAAAGGACGGTATGTAATTTGTGTAATAATACTCTTGCTTAGATCTGCGGGTATAACTATAGCCCAGGGTAATGAAGTATTACATTATACTAAGGTGGAAGTAATGGTGCCGATGCGGGATGGGGCGAAGCTATTCACAAAAATATACACTCCTGATAATATGACCGGGCCGCTGCCAATTCTGCTGATGCGATCACCATATGCAGATTGGAATATTGGTGTTCTTAGCCCCGAAAAGGATCCGTACGTAAAAAACATGGCTAAGGAAGGGTATATTTTTGTGTACCAGAATATCAGGGGCAAACAGAAAAGTGAGGGTGAATTTATTATGGAGGGGCCGATAGAAAAAAACAACTGGAAGGTGATCGATGAGGCATCTGATACTTATGACCTTATAGATTGGTTATTGGCCCATACAAACAATACCGGAAAGGTAGGGCAGCTAGGTATTTCTTACCCCGGCGAACTGGCATTGATAAGCTCGATAAAACCTCACCCGGCGCTGAAAGCTGTATCTCCACAAGGCACTGTGGGGGATTTTTTCCTTGGGGATGATTTTTTTCATAACGGGGCTTTCCGCTTGTCTTTTGCATTTGAATATTCTTATGGCGAAGAGGCAATAAAAGGGGATACTACTTTTCCATTTCCTATGTACGACCTTTTTGACTGGTACCTGGACCTGGGGCCCTTATCGAATGTGAATAAGAAATATTTTCACAGGCGTATACCGACGTGGAACGAATTTATTGACCATCCGAATTATGATAAATACTGGTCGGAGCGGGCGCCGGTAAATTATTCTGATACGCCTCATATTCCCATATTACATGTTGGTGGATACTGGGACCAGGAAAATATGAATGGGCCGGAAGCTTTGTATGCCAAGATGGAAAAGTATGACACTAAAAACTATAATCATATTATTATTGGCCCATGGCGGCATGGGCAGTGGGCCGACTCGAACGCATCTGTGATAGGTGATTACAGAATGGACAGGAATACAGCCAATGATTTTGTGGAGTTGCAAAAAGATTGGTTTGATTATTGGCTGATGGGAAAAGGGGATGGGAAATTTGCGGAAGCGGTGTGTTTCCAGACGGGATCAAATGTGTGGAAAAGTTATGCATCGTGGCCGGATAAGTCAGCTAAACCAACAATGCTTTACCTGAACGATAATAAGAAGTTATCTTTTCATAAACCGGAAATTGATAAAGGTTTTGATAGTTATGTAAGTGACCCTGAGAACCCCGTGGTGTACCGCACAAGGCCTATAGAAATTACTTATTCTGACAGTTCGAACTGGGATTCGTGGCTGGCTGAAGATGAGCGTTTTGCAGATCATAGACCGGACGTGTTAAGTTATAAAACAGAGCCACTGGATTCAGATATTACTGTTACCGGGAACCTGATCGCACATGTATTTGCCAGTATTTCGGGGTCAGACGCGGATTGGGTGGTAAAACTTATAGATGTTTACCCGGATTATTATAAAAAGCAGCCAGATATGAGCCAGCAGGAGCTTATGGTCGCTTCTGATATTTTCAGGGGAAGGTTCAGGAATGGATTTTCGAGCCCGCAGGCTATAGTGCCTGGCAAAGTGGAGGAATATGATATCGGGTTGCATGAAGTAAATCATGTGTTTAAGAAAGGGCACAGGATCATGGTGCAAATACAGAGTACATGGTTTCCCGTTTTTGACCGGAACCCACAGACGTATGTGCCGAATATTTTTTTAGCTACAGGGAAGGATTTTATTAAATCAACACAGTGCATATATCGGAACGGGCGTTATGCCACTTGTATAGAGTTGCCAATCGTAAAGGATGATAATAAGGTTTCGTTGAAGTAATTCTTTACTCAAGCATTTGCCCCACCATTTCTTTAAGCAATTCCCGATCGTTAGTGGTGTTTTTTATACCTACTGCCATTGTGCTGTACTTGCCCAGGAGCAGCATACAACGCTCTACGCGTTGTAGCGGCCAGTGTTGTGCTGAGGTCATGATATTCTTTACCATCCAGGGGGAAACGCCGAGTGCTGCAGCGGCATCTTTATCTGTTTTGCCACGCACGAAATTAGCCTGGTACAGGCGGTTGAAATGGTTGTAAAATGAGCCTATGAGTAGTGGCATAGGGGCCGCTTTGGGATTGGCCAGAAAATAGGCAAGCATGCGGTATAGCTTATCCCTGTCGCCACCGGTGAGTGCCTCCGGAAATTCAAAAATGTTATACTCGCGGCTGATGCCGATATACTTTTGAATGATCTGCTGGCTAAGTTCTTTTTCGCCAGGCACGTTTATGCGCACCTTTTCTATTTCGTTTACTATTCTTTGCAGGTCGTTGCCGAGGAATGATGCCAAGACTTCAGACTCCCGCTGGCCTATGTGGAAATTGATCTCTTTGCCGTGTGCCTGGATCCATTGTGGTATGGCATCATCTTTAATTTTATCGGAGGTGAAGCGGAATCCTTTTTCTTTTATGCGTTTTGCAAACCGGGTAGTGCCATCTACTTTTTTATAGGGGTGCTCGAGGAGGAAGATCGTTGTGGGGGATGGTTTGTCGATATAACTGATCAGGGAGTTAAGGCCTTTTATATCTCCTGAACCACCTTTGAGTTGTGCCGCATCTTTGAGTATTACTACTTTTTTTTCGGCAAACATAGGGTACTCCCTGCAGGCATTGATAACATCTGACCATTCGGCATCTTTGCCGTACATGGTGATGAGGTTAAAGTCGCGCTCTGCGGGGGAGAGGATACTGTTCTCGAAGTATGCGGTGATCATATCGAGGTAGTAGGGCTCTTCGCCATCGATTAGGTATACAGGTGCGAACTGGCGCAACTGGAGGGATTGAAAAAGTTTCTTTAGATCTGCGTTCATTTTGTAGTGTGCAAATGTAGTAAATTGGGAAATGTAATGTTAAGTCAAAAGGGAAAAGTCAAAACCTAAAAGTGTGAAGGTTCACGCGGAGGGACGCTAACTGCTGCTTAAGAGTAACACCCCATATCCTCTCTCGAGATATGAATTATTACTCATTTAATTTAGCCCTTCTTCTCTGTTCTTTCTTTGCTTCGCCAAAGAAAGAACCAAAGAAAGGCGACTTTTGTTGAATCGCTCCGCGCAACAAAAGAGGCTAGACGCTGGGTGCGCAAAGCTTCTATCACCAACATGGCGCGGGCTTT